>JAJYGZ010000035.1 GCA_021790495.1 Actinomycetes bacterium | reverse complement strand
AAGTCCTCGATCCTCGAGTTGGTGCACGAACCGATGAATACGGTGTCGACCCGGACGTCGGAGATCTTCGTCCCAGCCTTGAGGCCCATATAGCGCAGCGCTCTCTCTGCGGACTCGCGCTGGGCGGGGAGCTCGAAGCTCTCCGGATCCGGGACGCTCGAATTGATCGGCACGACTTGGGAAGGATTCGTTCCCCAAGATACGTAAGGTACCAGCGTGGTTGCGTCGATGTGAACCACCTTGTCGAAGGTGGCGTCGGGATCTGTGGCCAAACCCGACCAGTAGCTCATCGCTGCGGTGAGGTCTTCGCCCTTGGGGGCGAAGGGCCGCCCCTTCACGTACTCGAAAGTTACTTCGTCGGGCGCGATCATTCCGGCGCGTGCGCCAGCCTCGATGCTCATATTGCAGATCGTCATGCGCGCTTCCATCGAGAGCTTGCGTATCGCCTCCCCTCGGTATTCGATGACGTACCCGATGCCGCCTCCGGTGCCGATCTTGCCAATAATCGCAAGAATCAAGTCTTTGGCACTCACACCCGCAGGCAGCTCGCCGTCAACCTCTATCGCCATGCTGCCGGGTCGGAGCTGAGGCAGAGTTTGCGTGGCTAATACGTGCTCTACCTCCGAGGTGCCGATTCCAAATGCGAGCGCTCCGAATGCGCCGTGCGTTGCGGTGTGACTGTCGCCGCAAACGATGGTCATACCCGGAAGGGTTAGACCTTGCTCTGGGCCTATGACGTGAACGATTCCTTGATTGGGGCTGCCCATGGGATAAAGCGTGATGCCGAATTCGGCGCAGTTTGCCGAAAGGACTTCGAGTTGCTTCCTAGAGATAGGATCGGCAACTGGCTTGTCGATGTCGATAGTGGGAACGTTGTGGTCGGCTGTCGCTAGCGTGAGGTCCGGGCGTCGCGGTTTGCGTCCGGCAAGCCGCAATCCGTCAAAAGCCTGGGGCGACGTCACTTCGTGCACTAGGTGCATATCGATAAACAGCATGTCCGGACCGCCGTTGCCTGCATGGACGACGTGGTCGTCCCAGACCTTTTCGCTCAGTGTTCTCCCGGTCATCTACAGTCCCCCAAAGTTATCTTTCGCCGCTTAGCCACACGATCGTTGCAAGCTCGGCTATTGCCTACGGGCGGAAATTCTACAGCCATATCAACCTATACCGAGAATAGTTTCGCTTTCACCCGTCCATCGCTTCGTCGCGTATTTGAAGCTAGCCGATGAGAGGCCGGTTCGCTCCGTGCCAGTGCAGCTGCGGTCACGGCGCCTGCCGATGTGCGTCTATCTTTTATTTCGTGGCACAAACTTTAACCAAACAGGCCTATGAGAGGCTCGCAGCCGAACTTGAGGATCTTACGACGCGTGGACGCATCGAGATCGCCAAGGTCATCGAAGCTGCTCGCGCCCTCGGTGACTTGAAAGAAAATGGTGACTACCACGCCGCCAAAGACACTCAGGGCAAGATGGAGGCGCGGATACGCCAGATCCAGGGCCTTTTGAAGGACGCCCAGATACTCGACGGTGAGACCATCTTCGACGACGTCGCCATTGGCTGCGTCGTTGTGATCCGTTATCTCGGAGACGAGGACGTTGAACGGTTTTTCTTCGGCTCGATCGAAGAAAAGCGTGACGGGATGGCGTCACTCTCCCCGAGTAGTCCCTTGGGGCAGGTCTTGTTGGGTAAGCGAGTCGGAGAGGTCGTCTCCTACCGCGCGCCCGGCGGGGAGCTCCAGGTGGAAATTGTCGAGATTGGTTCCTAGCTGAGATCTCGTTTGGTTCTGAGTGGCAAGTGCTTACGGGGCCTGCTATTCTTGTTTTGAATAAACTCAGATAGGGCGTCTTGTCGACATGAAAAGAATTCAAAGCACGGAACTCGTAGTAATTATTTGAACTGCTTGTGACTCAGTCGAGCTGAGCCACAAGCATTAAAGGCCGGTCACGCAACGTGAGCGGTCTTTTTTATTGCCCAAGCGTGGCATCGGCGACCACACCAACGGACGAAGAGAAAGACGAAGCGTTGAGCAGCTATAACATCGCGCTAATTGGCGGAGACGGCATTGGACCAGAAGTTGTCGCCGAAGCCATGAAAGTGGTCGCGGCCACGGGGGTTGAGGTCGACACTACCAGCTACGACCTTGGCGCGTCTCGCTACGTTCGGACAGGCGAAGTGCTCTCAGATGCGGTACTCGAAGAGCTGCGCGGCTTCGACGCGATTCTGCTTGGCGCGGTTGGACCAGCCATCGGATCCAAGGAAGTACCGCCTGGAACCCTGGAGCGCGGCCTATTGCTAAAGCTCCGCTTCGAGCTTGATCTATACGTGAACATGCGCCCCTTTGCGACCCCGCCCCAGAGCGCCGACTCATCGGTCGCGAAGGTGGACTTCGTGGTGATTCGCGAGAACACCGAAGGAACCTACGCGGGCGAGGGCGGCTTCCTGCGCAAGGGTACTTTGGCCGAAGTGGCTACTCAGGGGTCGGTGAATACCCGCTTTGGGGTTGAACGCGCGATTCGCTTCGCGTTCGAACTCGCTCAATCGAGAGCGGCAAAACACCTTACGCTGGTCCACAAGACCAACGTCTTGACCTTTTCCGGCGATTTGTGGCAACGCACCTTCGACTTGGTTTCTGTGGAGTTTCCCGAGGTCGGCGTGGCATACAACCACGTCGATGCGGCGTGCATATATATGGTCGAGTCGCCGCAGCGTTACGACGTCATCGTTACCGACAATCTTTTTGGTGACATTCTCACCGACCTGGCTGGTGCAATCTCCGGGGGAATCGGGTACGCCGCGTCGGCGAACCTCAACCCGGCGCGCACCGGACCTTCGCTTTTCGAGCCGGTGCATGGTGCGGCTCATGACATAGTTGGAACCGGATTGGCGAATCCGACTGCCGCGATTCGTTCCGCCGCACTGATGCTCGAGTTTCTGGGCGAGACCGCCGCGGCGAATGCGATATTTTCGGTGCTGGATAGTTTTTCCCCCGACGCCGGTTCTACAACTTCTCAAATCGGGAACGCAATAGCAGAGAGGGTTTCGAATGCCAGCAATTAGCGAGTGCAAGTTCATCTGGATGGACGGGGAAATGGTGCCATGGCATGAAGCCAAGGTGCATGTCTTGACGCATGGGCTTCACTATGGTTCCGGGGTGTTCGAGGGAGTTCGCGCCTATAAGACGCCCACTGGTACTGCCGTATTTCGACTCAAGGAGCACGTGGATCGCCTCTATGCTTCCGCGCACATCTTTATGATCGACATTCCTTTCCCAAAGGAGACCATAGCCGAAGCGATTCGCGCGGTTGTGCGAGAGAACGATCTCGATGAGTGCTACATACGGCCAATCGTATTTTTGGGCTATGGCGAGATGGGCCTCAACCCGCTGCCTTGCAAGGCCAGCGTCGCTGTCGCGGCATGGCCATGGGGGGCATATTTGGGCGACGAGGGAGTCGCGAAGGGTATTCGCCTAAAGATCAGCTCCTGGGTGCGCCACAATCCGAACTCGCTGCCGCCGGCCGCCAAGGGAACGGGCATGTACTTGAATTCTTCGCTCGCCAAGGTCGAGGCGGTCAAGGCCGGGTACGACGAGGCAATCTTGCTTTCTCCGCAGGGCTATGTCTCGGAGTGCACCGGAGAGAACCTTTTTGTTGTGCGTAACGGGCGGGTTCTTACCCCGCCGACTTCGGCCGGCGCTCTCGAAGGTATCACCCAGTCGAGCGTGATTGCGCTCGCGGACGATCTCGGATATAAGGTCGAGGCCGAGAACTTACTCCGCTCTGACCTCTATACAGCCGACGAGATCTTTCTTTGCGGCACGGCGGCCGAGGTGACTCCGGCGGTTTCGGTTGACGACCGGGTTGTCGGTGACGGAAAGCCGGGCAGTTTTACCAAGGCGATACAGCAGGGATATCACGCGGCGGTGCATGGCGAAAGCGAAAAGCACCGCGGCTGGCTCGACTATGTCGGCTGAGATCAATTTCTCACTTCCCCAAAGTGTGGAGATCTACGACACAACCTTGCGCGACGGTTCGCAGCAGGAGGGCATTTCGCTTACTGTCGACGATAAGCTGCGGGTGGCCGAACAGCTTGATCGACTTGGCGTAGCGTATATCGAAGGGGGCTGGCCCGGTGCAAACCCCAAAGACGTGGAGTTCTTTCGCCGCGCGCCGCGCGAGTTAGATTTCGATATCGCGACGCTCGTAGCCTTCGGATCTACCCGGCGCCCCGGTGGCGATGTGGAGAGCGACGCCACTTTGCGCCACTTGCTCCAGGCGGAGACACAAGCGGTATGCATTGTGGCAAAATCTTGGGACTACCACGTCACCGAAGCGCTTCGAACGACTCTTGACGAGGGCCTGCGAATGGCTGAAGAGTCGGTGAGCTACCTTGTCGGGCAGGGTCGGCGGGTCTTTTTTGACGCGGAGCATTTTTTTGACGGGTATAAGAACAACCCCGAATACGCCATCGCAGTTCTGCGGGCGGCCGAAAACGGAGGAGCCTCGACGCTGGTGCTCTGCGACACTAACGGCGGTACCCTTCCGAGCGAAGTGGCCGAGATCCTCAAGAGCGTCTCTCCTGCGGTCGGCGCCCAGATCGGGGTCCATTTTCATAACGACTCCGGGTGCGCCACGGCGAACGCGCTTATCTCGGTCGGACTGGGAGCGACCCATGTTCAGGGATGCATAAATGGCTACGGCGAGCGAACCGGAAACACCGACCTCTCGGTTGCAATACCTAGTCTCACTCTCAAGATGGGTGTCGCCTCGATTCCGAAGGAAAAGATTCGGCTCATATCCTCAGTCTCGCGCCATGTGGCCGAAGTCATCAACATCGCTACCGATCCCCAGAAGCCCTACGTTGGCACGTCGGCATTTACCCATAAGGCGGGACTGCATGTCAGCGCCATCGTGCGGCGCAAGAACGCATACGAGCACATCGATCCGGAACTGGTAGGCAACGGGACTCGCTTTGTGATGTCTGAGATGGCCGGACGATCCACCGTTGCGATTAAGGCGCAAGAGATCGGCATTGAGCTTTCACCAGAGGAGTCAGCGGGAGTACTTGAGCATCTCAAGGTTCTCGAGCACCAGGGGTACCACTTCGAGACCGCCGACGGGTCATTGGAGCTGTTGATGCGAGAGGCCACCGGCTGGACGCAGGACTTTTTCAAATTCGAGTCTTATCGTGTTATCAACGACCTTCGCGGCGAAGACTTCCCAACTACCGAAGCCACGATCAAGTTGTTGGTAAACGGAGAGCGTCACATCGCGACTGGCGAGGGCAATGGCCCGGTTAACGCCCTTGATGCTGCGCTGCGCAAAGCACTGGCGCCGCTGTATGACCGGCTGGCGCTGATGCGTCTTACCGACTT
>JAJYGZ010000258.1 GCA_021790495.1 Actinomycetes bacterium | reverse complement strand
TCGAAGACGCCGGTGTAGGTGGCCGGATTGGATCTCGGGGTTCGACCGATGGGCGACTGGTCGATGTCGACGATCTTGTCTATGTTCTCCAGCCCGACGACCGCGCGATGTTTGGCGGGCGCTACCTTGGACCGATATATCCGCTGCATTAGGACATTTCGCAAGATATCGTTCACGAGCGTCGACTTACCTGACCCTGACACACCGGTCACAGCGACAAAACATCCCAGCGGCAACTCCACGTCGATGTTCTTGAGGTTATTCGCCGCGGCTCCTACGATTTTGAGCCAGTGCTTGCCGGGCTCGCGACGCCATTGCGGATATTGGACGCTGCGGCGACCCGCCAAGTAGTCACCTGTTATCGACTCCGGCTCGGCCGTAATGTCAGCGACGCTCCCGGTGGCCACCACGCGGCCGCCTTTTTCTCCCGCGCCGGGCCCGATGTCAACCACAAAATCCGCCGATCGAATGGTATCTTCGTCATGCTCAACCACGATCACCGAGTTGTCCAGGTCGCGCAATCTCATCAAGGTCTCGATCAAGCGGTGGTTGTCCCTTTGATGCAAGCCGATCGAAGGCTCGTCCAGCACATAGAGGACGCCGGTCAGACCGCTTCCGATTTGAGAGGCGAGGCGAATTCGCTGCGCCTCGCCGCCGGACAGGGTATTGGCGGCACGGTCCAAACTCAGGTAGTCGAGTCCGACATCTAGCAGAAAACGCAGTCGCGCCGAAACTTCTCTCAGGATCGGATTGGTAATGATCGATTGCCGAGAGTCGAAGGTCAAGTTGTGAATAGTCTCGACGCAGCCCCCGATGGACATGGCCGACAAGCTCGCAATGGATTCGCTCCCCACCTTGACCGCCAGAGATTCGGGCCTAAGTCGCTGACCCGAACAAGCTGCGCACTTAACATCGCTCATAAAGGCGCGCACGGTCTCCTTGGCCCCATCGGAAGATGCGGTCTCAAAGCGCCTTTTCAACCACGGGATAACGCCCTCCCACTTGACGTTGACTTCGCTCTTTGCATAGCGGGTACCGAGGCGCACCTTGAGGCGATAGGCGCGCTTTCCGTTGAGTATCTCGTCGCGAGCGGCGGAAGAGAGCTCTCGCCATGGCGTCTTCATGTCAAAGGACATCTTGAGCGCCAGCGCCTCCAGTCCGCTCAGGTAAAAGTCCGAGCGGACTTGAGCCCACGGTGCAATTGCTCCCTGGTAGAGAGAGAGGCTCTGGTCCGGCACCACCAAGTCGGGGTCCACTTCCACGCTGGTCCCGAGCCCCGAACACGCCGCGCAAGCGCCGTAGGGCGAGTTGAAGGAGAAGTTGCGCGGTGCCGGGACGGAAAAGCTGATTCCGCAGCTGTTGCAGGCGAGCATCTCCGAAAAGACCATCTCATGCTCAGAAGCCCCGTCCCCCTTGCCCAGCACCAAGACCTTGATTCTGCGCGATCCCAGTTCCAGGGCGGTTTCGACCGAGTCGGTGAGACGCTTTTCAAGCCCGTCGCGCCGAACCAGCCGATCCACTACGATATCGATACTGTGGCTTTCGTAACGGGCTAGGTCCACCTCCGCCTGGTCGAGTTCGATGACTTGTCCATCGACGCGGGCGCGGGCGAAGCCCCGATGCGCCATGTCCTTGAGAAGGGCCGAGTACTCTCCCTTTCGGCCCTCTACCAATGGCGCCATCACATAAAAGCGAACCCCTTCCTCAATCTCCATGACCCGGTCAACGATTTGCTGGGCACTCTGGCGTTCGACGCGCGCACCGCAGCGATGGCAGTGTTGAACCCCGACCCGCGCAAAGAGAAGCCGGAGGTAATCATGCACTTCGGTCACGGTCCCGACCGTGGAGCGAGGATTTCGGGGGGCGGACTTCTGGTCGATGGAGATAGCGGGTGACAGTCCGTCGATTTGGTCGACGTCGGGCTTGTCTAGCTGACCCAAGAACTGTCGTGCGTAGGAAGAGAGCGATTCGAGGTAGCGCCTCTGACCCTCGGCGAAAATAGTGTCGAAGGCCAGCGAGGACTTTCCCGATCCCGACAAGCCGGTGAAGACGACAAGCTTGTTCCGCGGAATCGTGAGGTTGACATCTTTGAGGTTGTGCTCTCGGGCACCTTTGACAACAAGCTCGTCTGACACAGCCATAAAACGCAATCGTCCTTGAAATTATTCGCACCCGTTTGGCGAAAGCGCCACAGTGCCCCGAAGCGTTGATCCCCGGTACGACAACGGGTTATAACAGGCTAGTTGGGGAGTCTTACTAACTCAGATGGCCACCCGGCAGCACTCGGCAACATCAAGGTGGCACCCGGAGTCAATCAGCCTCCAGGACGCTGTTCAAAGCCAACCACCGCGCCAAAACAGATTACCCAGAAACCAGGAGGGCAAAATCGTCCAGGCACGTCCCAGCCAGATAATAAGAAAACTCGCCGGGAGCGATCGGGCTCTATGCAATGCGTCGGCGGTTGGCGCAATATTTTGGCGGGGGTGCTTCCCCCTAGCTAAGACCAACCGGCATCCGCAGGGTGAGGAGTGCCGTGCAGCGACGCCGCTGACCCCAAAACACCCAAAATGGTCGATAACAACTGACGGCTGAAAACCGAGGTGTCCAAAGTGAACTTGGCTGTCGAGATTCTCACCGGGTTGGCTTGCAACTTCTACTTGGCATAGATCTCCGCCGACATCGCCAAAGCGTGACGGGCCGCGGGTCTCACGGCATCACGAACCCCTGTGCCCAATTCCGGATCAGCGCATTTTAGAGCGACGTTGGAGGCCGGCGGCTAGCGCGGAAAATGACTAGTTTGCTTATTTGTTCGCGCTATGCGCCAAGGGGCGATGACCACATCTCGATGTCAGTGGCGATGCCCTGCGCTATCTCACCGGGAACTCCGGCGGCGTCTGCAAAGCTCGACCACTGCGCGACAGCATCGAGAACCTGGCCGATAATGTCGGAGGCTCCCGGAACTGCAAAGCGATCGGCGACTTCGCGAATATCGGCCAGAGTGATCGAGGTCGCACGCCCGTTCACCGACATCAAGTGCTGGCGAGTCCACTTACCGCCTGGGGAGTGCGCGTGGGTAGCGTCGTACGCCGGGGACAGCTGCCACTGGCCGCCCCGGGGCAGCAGGAATGAGAAATTCTTGGTGTGATCATCGCAATTAGCGGCGGCGACGTTGAACGCCATCCGGCGAAAAGCCTCGGCACGCACCATCGGACCGAGTTCGAGTGCCTCGATAAGCAAAAATAATTGCGAGTAATCGTGGGCGCCGATTTGCCTGAAGTCAAGCTGGGCCATGGCGCAAAGTGTTTGGGAGTGCACCTTTTCGCCGCTAGAAGTGCGGTCGAACCGCCGTGTCATAAAGTGTGCCCTGCCTCCCTCGCCAAGGAGACGACACTCGGCCGTCTCAACCCCGGCAGCTCTTGCCATGAGGTGATATCCGAACTCGATTCGACCAAAGTTGCCGGAGGCACCCAGATCCAGATCGCCGCCGACACCGTCCAATTTCAAAAGCCACTCCTCAAACCCAGGATCGGGAGCGAGCTGCCCCGAACGCAGCTCTCCAGTGTCGGGGTTAAGCGCTACGACCGCCTTGGCCCGGGCACCGCCCGCTGAGGTGCCCACCGCGATGAGATGCGAGAGTGCATCGGTAAGGCCAAGCTCGGAGCCTATCTGTCCCGCGAGTGCCAACCGTGCCGCCAAGACCAGCTCCGGCAACTCCAGCGCCGTCGCTTTGCGAGTGCGTGGACCGCGCAAGGGACGGAACTCCAATGCGCCCATCCCCCGGCCGCCTAAGTATGCCAGCCGGTCTAGGGCGGTGATCTCATCAGGCGCCACGCCATGATGCGCCAAGTACGCCGTGGTGAGAGCGTTGCCGAAGTCGTCAGGCAGTGAGTCGGCCACCATCGAGGGCAGCCGATGATAGGTCCCAGGTGGCAACATTGGGAAGATAAAGGGCCGAGCCGCGCCGCTTGTCGGCATGGTGGTGGGTGCCAACTCGATGCCAGCGTTAGCCCATTCGCGTTCGTACTCGAACGCATAGAAGCCGGACCGTTCATCTTGCGCCACCGCTCCAACTCGCAAACCCCAACAGCGAACCTCGATAACGTCGACCGGCCGATAGGACATTAGCGATATCCGCCCGGTCGCGACTCGCTCGTGCGTACCCGAACGCGTTTCCTCGGCGACTTTTGCTTGGCCCGCAACATCCGCATCGGCGAAACGGCAACCGGCGGAGCCAGGGCTTCAAGCCAATCCGTACGCCCCAGAGCTCGGATCACTGCCACCACGGTCTTAAGCGAGGAGCCTTTGCCGCGCTCCAGGTTGGAAAGGGCGCCCACTGAGACGTCCGCCAGGAGCGCCAGCCGGGTCTGATCAAGGTCGTTCGCGACGCGCATCGCCCGGACTTCCTCCCCAACCAGCTTCTCCCACTCTTCCACCGTTCGATAGTTACCTATATTCATTATTATTCTCTGTTTTAGTCTCCATTTAAGCCTTTACACATATAATAATAATTATTATGAAGATGAGTAACGCCGCATAATTGCCCCGGGATGGTCCGAAAAACCTTGAGGGCCACGTCCTGGATAGATCCAGGCGTGTTCGGCAATGAGCCCTTGAGAAAGGGCACTTGATGGACCGGGAACCCATCTCCGCAAGAGGCCGTTTCCCGCCTCAGCCCATGGAACCCACGCCGTAATCATCCCGGTCGCCGACGTGGCGACAGCGTCAGTCATGGCGCGCCTCGGCTGGCACTGCTTACCCGGCTGGGGTGACAATTTTTCCCCGGCGAGAGGCCGACTACCTTTGCAGACCCAAAGTCACCCCAACCCAGGGATCGAGGATGACAGCGACACGACTTCACCAAGAGACTTGTTGTTGAGCCGAATAAAACCGAGACCTGGGATAGCACCCCCGAGTTTGCCAAACCTGTCAACCCGCCCAAAGCGCAGCTCGATGCGCGGCCTCTGGGCGAGCGGTCCGGTCTCCAAAAACCGAGTGAAATAACCTTGATCCCACCCAGCGAGGCGTATCGAGCGGGACTTTCGCCCGTTCATGCCAGCTCAACGCCTGCGCGACAACACAACGCGGCAGTTAGAATCCGTCGCCTAACCGCTGCGTCCGGACGGCCTCGATTCACCCCTGACATGGACCGGTTCGAACAAGCGATCGCCTGGAGCGATACAAATCTTCGTTTCGGACAAAGTGCGAAGTTTGAGGTGTTGGCCAATGCGATGCAGCAAAGGGGGCATCGGTCCTAAAGTGAATGGGGGCCAAGACGCCAATGAAGTCGATATCTGGCCACGGTCTGGAAGAGGATCACCGTTGTTCAAGAGCAAGAACGCATTACTTAGCGTCGGTCTGATCTCCCTCGTCACTGCGGC
>JAJYGZ010000383.1 GCA_021790495.1 Actinomycetes bacterium | reverse complement strand
AGACCCAGGACGAGCTTGATGCACTTGGCCGGCCGGCTACGTCGCTGCGGATCCAACTGGGACGCGAAGTGTCGGCGGAGGAGAAACAGTCCGTCGAGCTGGGCCTGATCAATGAGTTTCAACGTTTGTATCTGGGCCTGCAGGACACGTTTGGGGCGAATTTCGCGCAAATTCTCAGCCGATATCGGTCGCGCTGCTCCACGCTTGATTGCGTCGTGGAGGTGAAACTCAATGACGGCGAGTCGGTCTCGGGTCGCGTCCTGGATATATCCAACCAAGGTCACCTCCTCCTCGAGCTCGATTCGTGCATCCGCAGCATTGCGGCTGGCGACGTTCACCACCTCTATCGCTGAGCGCTTCTAGAGTCTTGGGGAAATGGCAGCTTCGGGGCGGTTCCGAAAATATAAATATGTCGTCCAGCGCTTCGGTTGTTGGCCTACGCATTGTTTGGCGGGCATAGGGTCGGCATCCGCGTGGTGACAAGTATTAAAGGTGCTACCGTGCAGCAGGCTGTCGTGTTATCGGGCTCGTAGGACGCTTGAAGTGTTGCGAAGGAGACGCTTTTTGCGCCCCTGGCCTCGGCGGGATCGGTGGTCCGCGGTTCGAGTTGCACTGACGTGAGAAGCCGTCGGCGCCGAGGATCAAATGGTACCGACGCGTTAGTATGGGGCCGCATCTGGTCTGCCCGTCCTCCAGCATCCAGATATCGTCTGGCCAGCTTGGCACTTCTACCTACCTTGGTAGGGGTGTACCAAGCTGGGACACTCGAGCTCCCGCGTCATTGGAGCGTGCGCCAGGTTCATCGCTAGGGCTAAATGGCGCGCTAAGTGGAGGATTGGCGAATTTCGGAAATTGGCTAACGCGAATTGGAAATACCACGGATCGTAACGGCGCGTGGACTTGGACCGGCGCTCATGTGAGTAATATTGATGCGCGTATGCCAAATCTCAAAGGACTGGTGCTTGCGGGCGGTACCGGTACTCGCCTTAGGCCCATAACACACACTTCGGCCAAGCAGCTCGTACCTCTGGCGAACAAGCCGATACTTTTTTACGGCTTGGAGGCGCTGGCTGCCGCGGGCGTCAAGGAAGTTGGCATGATCGTCGGCGAAACTCGGGCTGAGGTCATGGCCGCGGTCGGCGACGGTGGGGCATTTGGCCTTGAGGTGACCTATATTCCCCAGGAGGAGCCACTCGGGCTCGCTCACTGTGTCTCGCTGGCCGGGGGCTTCTTGGGCGATGACGATTTCGTAATGTTTCTCGGGGATAACTTGATAAGAGATGGAATCGTTGCTTTCGCCGAAAGTTTCTCCTCGCGCGCCAGCAATACCGTGGCGGAAATTCTCCTAGCCAGGGTCCCGGATCCCCATCGCTTTGGGGTGGCGGCACTGGATCTTGACGGTCGAGTGGTAAGGCTTGTAGAAAAGCCCAAGGATCCGCCGAGCGATCTCGCTCTGGTGGGCGTGTATTTCTTTGATTCGACGATACATCGAGCAGTTGCGGCGATCACACCCTCGGCGCGGGGCGAACTCGAAATAACTGATGCGATACAGTGGCTGATAGACAACGGTTTTAGAGTTTCCAGCAAGCTGATATCCGGCTACTGGAAAGATCTCGGCAATCCCGAGGCGCTGCTCGAAGGAAATAGGCTGGTACTTGAAGACATTGAGCAGCGGATTGACGGCCAACTCGACGACGAATCCGTCGTTGAGGGGCGCGTGGTAATCGAAGTCGGCGCGTCGCTGGTTCGATCCAGGGTTCGCGGCCCGGCGATCATCGGCGCTGATTGCGTCCTAGAAGACGCTTTTGTCGGCCCCTTTACCTCGCTTGGCGAGCGCTGCGAACTTCGAAGCTCGGAATTGGAGAATTCTATCGTTTTAGGCGGGACATCCATAGTGGGCGTTGGGCGTCTTGAGGGTTCCATCGTTGGAAAGCAGGCTGTAATCAGGAAGCGCAGGCTTTTGCCTCGAGCAAATCGACTTGTAGTCGGTGATCACTCGATAGTCGATCTCGCATAGCTCTTGGTTGGTGGGTTTAAAGACGAGCCATTGCTGGCTGGATCCCAAGACATCGCTTTTTGTTTGAAAGAGGTTAAGTGAACATTCTCGTCACCGGCGGTGCCGGATTCATAGGTTCCAACTTTGTCCGCTACTGGATTAATGCGCACCCCAGCGACGAGGTTGTCGTCTACGACTCCCTGACTTATGCTGGCAACTTGAGTTCGCTCAGCGATGTCGCCGATAGGTACCACTTCGTCAAAGGCGATATTGGCAACACCGACCTCGCCTACGAAGCCATGAAGAGTTACGAGATCAATGTCGTTGTCAACTTTGCCGCGGAGTCGCACAACTCACTTGCGATCTTGGACCCGGGGCGATTTTTTTCCACCAACGTGGTGGGAACTCAAGGTTTGCTTGACGCGGCTCGACGAGTCAAGCTGGATCGGTTTCACCACGTCTCGACGTGCGAAGTCTATGGAGATATGGACTTGGATCTGGCTGATGGCTTCACTGAGTCATCACCGTACCTTCCGCGGACGCCCTACAACGCCTCCAAGGCTGGCGCCGACCACGCTGTGCGGGCGTACCATCTGACCTACGGACTGCCGATCTCGATCACAAATTGTGCAAACAATTACGGCCCGTACCAGTTTCCCGAGAAATTGATTCCGTTATTTGCCACCAACGCGCTCGACGACAAGTCGCTGCCATTGTACGCGTCCACACAAAACCGGAGAGAATGGATACACGCCCTTGACCATTGCAGCGCCATCGATCTCGTTCTCAACAAGGGCCGGGATGGCGAGACCTACCATGTCGGGACCGGCGTGGAGAAGACAATTATGGAGATTGCCAACATCGTCCTGGACGAATTGGGCAAGGGAGAAGAACTCAAGGAGATTGTGCCCGACCGGCCGAGCCACGACCGGCGCTACCTCTTGGATTCCTCTAAGATCCGGTCGGAGCTGGGTTGGAAGCCAGAGATCAACTTCGACTCTGGTTTAGCCGACACGATTCGCTGGTACGGCGCTAATCGCCAGTGGTGGGAGCCGCTGAAAAAGCGTGCTCCAGTGGTCGAAGGGTCGGGTTGGTGATTCACGGCGGGCACCAAATGTGTCGCGGGGGCCGCCCTGTGTGCTGCGCCTGGCTCGGTGGCTCATGAGACTATTGCTAACTGGCGCGAGCGGCCAGGTTGGAATGGAGATGACCCGCGCTCTAAAGCAGCATCGGATCTTTTCCGACGTGGTTGCTACCTCGCGTGCGGAGTTGGACTTTACCCGGCGTGAGGAAGTATTTCACGCCGTTGCAAATTTCGGACCCGAGGTAATCGTTCATCTCGGAGCTATGACCGCCGTCGACCGTTGCGAAGATGAGCCCGACGCGGCGTACCTGGCCAATGCGCTCTCGGTGCGCCACATCAAGCAGGCAGCACGCCTGGTCGATGCGCGAGTGGTCTACATGTCCACCGACTATGTGTTTGATGGGCTCGGGAGCCGTCCCTATCGCGAGTGGGACGCCAAGCGCCCGCTGTCTGTATACGGCAAGTCCAAATTTGCTGGCGAGATGGAGCTTGACCCCACAGACCTGGTTCTGCGCACATCGTGGGTGATGGGGCGATACGGAAACAATATCCTCAAAACGATTCTCGGGGCTGCCAAGAGAAGTTCGGAGATGCGATTCGTCGACGATCAGGTCGGTAGTCCGACCGTGGTCTCTGACCTGGTGGAGGCGACGCTAGCGCTACTTCTCGAAGACCAGAGCGGCGTATATCACCTCTCGAACCAAGGGTCGCTGTCATGGTACGAATTGGCGAGATTCGTCTATGAGTTAGTGGGTGCGGATCCCGCCCTTATAGCCGCGATGGACAGCGCGGAATTGGCGTTGACCCGCAAAGCGCCCCGCCCCGCCTATTCGGTACTGGACAATTGCGCATTGCGACTGCAGGGTTATCCGCCGCTGGCGCACTACTCGGAGTCCTTGTCGCGTTTGGCGCTCGAATTGTGGAGCGAGATGTGATTGAGTCGTCGGCCGATCAGCAAGATCTTGGTTTTCTGGTTGGGGTGGGCGGAGTGTCGGCGATTGTTGTCAACTACAATGCAGGCGACCTTCTCCTGGGGTGTGCATCGTCTTTGGTCGCCGCTGGTGCCAGTGAGGTCATCATCGTTGACAACGCGTCAGCAGATACCAGCGTTGCGGACTGTATCGCCGGGGTCAAGACTTCCCAAACCCAAGTAGTGAGGGTGATCCAGACCGGAGCGAACTTGGGATATGGTCGGGCTGCCAATCTTGGTGCCGCTCAGGCGCAATCGAACTATCTCGCCATCTGCAATCCGGACTGCGAGATTGAAGGTAATGCCTTGGCCGCGCTGGCGCGCTTTCTCCAAGAGAATCCATCTGCGGGAATCGTCGGTCCAAAGATATTGGATGAAGCTGGGGGCACGTTTCCTTCATTGCGGCGTTTCCCCTCATTGACGACGTCGGCATTTCACGCTGTTCTTGGCCAAGTACTTCCCAATAACCGGTTCAGCTCCCATTACAAATCCTCCGATGCTCAAAAACTGGGAAGCGACCATTGGGTGTCGGGAGCCTTCGTCATGATCGAAAGGAACTTCTTCGATGCCCTCGGCGGGTTCGATGCAGATTTCTTCATGTTCATGGAGGACGTTGAGCTGTCGCGACGCGTCATCGAAAGCGGCCGACAGGTTGGGTTTGTCGCGGATGCCCGCGTGGTGCATCGCCAGGGGCACTCGTCGCGTTCGCGTCCCTACATGGTGATATGGGCGCATCATCGTTCGCTCTGGATTTATTCGAGAAAGACGACCCGCGGCGCGCGTCGCGCGTTGCTACCCCTCATCGCGATCGGCATCGGCGTCCGATTCGCCATTAGTGCATTGCGTGCCGCCTCGGGTTCGGGGGCTGGGTCGCCCAACACATGAATCTCCCCAAAACCTCGTCACTCGGTGCCATCTGGCTAGCCACGGGTAAAGTGATAGAGGTTAAAAAACTTCCGGGAGCGAGCAGCAAAAGTTATGGCTAAAGGATCGACTGGTAAAAGAGTGGCACGCGCGGCTGCTACCGGTGGAAGCAGGACGCGCCGCGGCGAAGTGCCAATCGGTTTTTACACCTCGCTCGCGTTGGTTTTCGTAGTCGGAGTGTTCGTCGTGGGATTTTCCCGCTACGAGCGGCTCCATCCAACTGGAGCCGCCGCTGCACCCCCGAGGGTTGGGCAGACATGGCATGTGGCATTCGGGGTTTATGACTGCGGGACCGTCCTGCCTGATTTGAAAGCTCAGAAGTCGACCTCCAAACTCTCGTTTTACACGACCGGAAACGGCTTGATTACCGTGCAGCCCAGGACCAAACTCGACGAAGGGTCGCATGCTACCCTCGCCAGGTTTGTCTTGGG
>JAJYGZ010000144.1 GCA_021790495.1 Actinomycetes bacterium | reverse complement strand
CGACCTTTAGTCCCGTAGCCCCGTAGTCCCGGATTCGATTTGAAGTCCTAGCTTCGAGAGCCTCGTCGAGGCTCTTCGATTTCGAGCTCGGCGTCGCATCGCCGCGATGCGACATGTCGGCGGGCAAGCAACGGCCACTGATCGGGATTGGTCCACAATCTCTGCGAATAGATCCGCCATCTCCGCAGCCGTACCCGTGAGGCATTGCAAATGTCACAAAAATCCCAAGGTTCGGCGCTCTCGCGCGCAACGAGCGCCGAGGATGCGCGCTAGCAAATTCCGATCGAACCCGCGCCGGCTAGACAAATGCCCACGGCATGCCTTAATCCGTGCGCCATACTCCCCAGTTATTCACTGTCGGATGTAATTACAAGCAAGTAATATCACTCTCCGCGTCAAAGCGCTAAAGAACCGACCCAATGCTTCCGTACTTATAGATAGCGGATTTACGAATCCATAAGTTTGGAAGGACCCGGTATGAGCTGGAAAGACAGGCATCAAGTGGGCATCGCGCGCCGGTTGACTACGCGCAGCGCGGCCTCGGTTGCCTCAATGTCGCTACTTCTGGGGTTGGGTACCTTCGCGGGCGTATCTAGCCCAGCTTCGGCGACACACCAAATCATTGGAAACACCACCGATTCAGTTCCCGCTCCAAAAGAGGCAGGACTGATAAGCGGACCGATGTCGTTGAACCAGCCGATAGTCGGCATGGCGGCGACTCCCGACGGCAAGGGCTATTGGCTGGTCGCCAAAGACGGCGGAATCTTCAGCTTTGGCGATGCTGTGTTTTACGGCTCCACCGGCGCCATGACGCTGAACAAGCCGGTTGTCGGCATGGCCGCCACGCCCGACGGGCATGGATATTGGCTGGTCGCATCGGACGGCGGAATCTTCACCTTTGGCGATGCAGGGTTTTACGGCTCCACCGGCGCCATGACGCTGAACAAGCCGGTTGTCGGCATGGCCAGCAGTCCCGACGGGCATGGATATTGGCTGGTCGCATCGGACGGCGGGATCTTCACCTTTGGCGATGCGACTTTCGAGGGATCAGCCGGTGCGATCCAATTGAATCAGCCGATAGTCGGCATGGCAGCGACCCCTGACGGCAAGGGTTATTGGCTCGTTGCCCAGGACGGCGGAATCTTTACTTACGGTGACGCGCCTTACGAGGGTTCCGAAGGGGGCCAGAACGTAGCCGGGATCGTTGGAATCTCGAAATCCGGGACAAACAGCTACTACTTTGCCGGCTCAAACGGATCCAGCTATTACTTCAGCCCCTCTACCCCGCAACCAACAGCATCGACCACTCCTGGCACCTCAAGCGGCGCCTCCTTGGTCCCTTACACCGGCCAAACTTGGAACAGCTTCGGCGTGACATCTGACACTTCGTCTACTTTCAGCTCTGCGATGGCCCCAACCACTCAAAGCGCGCCGTCTGTCACCGGCTTCGGCTTTCTGGTGACCCAGCCAAATTCGACGCTGCCGGTTCGCTATAACCCCTGTGCTCCAATTCACTACGTCGTGAATATCAACGAGGCTCCCGCATACGGCCTGCAACTAGTTCAAAACGCGTTCACCGAGATTGGGCAAGCGACTGGAATGCAGTTCATCTACGACGGCACGACGAGCGAACTGCCTAGCACATCAAGACCCGCATACGTGAATGGCGCGCCAAATCCCATACTTGTTTCCTGGGAACACAATGGCGAGACTTCCTACCTTCCATCGTCGAATAGTTCAGGCGAAGTGGTCGGAATGGGCGGATCTCAATACACCTATAATTCCACCGCTGGCCAGTATCAATACGTTTCGGGAGAGGCCGCAATATCCTCGAGCTACCCTCTTAGCGAAGACGAAACCATTCATCTGGTTCTTCACGAGCTTGGGCATGTCATCGGACTCGGCCACACTACCGAGACCAACCAGATCATGTACCCTTACGATGAGGCCAGCCCCATAACCTATGCAAACGGAGATCTCCAAGGCTTGGCCTCGCTCGGCATGGCCGCGGGCTGCCTCTCCTGATCCTTTGACGGTCGCCATCTCATGATGAATTGCCGCAGGGCGCGATCGCCAAGGCGGAGGCATTAGCCTTCCCGGGAGTATGGATCTTGGCATCGATGGCAAAGTCGCGCTCGTAACCGGCGGATCGAGCGGTTTAGGCCTAGGCTGCGCCAAGGCATTGGCCAGCGAAGGAGTTCAGGTCGCAATCGCCTCGCGCTCGGCCGATAAGATCGCTTGGGCACTTGGCGAACTGCCAGGCGCCTGTGTTGGATATCAGGTGGACCTAGCCCGACCCGAGGAGGCAAAAGACCTAATTGATCGGGTGCTTCAAGATCTCGGCCAGGTGGACATCCTCGTTGCCAATGCTGGCGGTCCCAAGGCGGGCGGTTGGTCATCGGTTGGAATTGCTGATTATCGCGGAGCAATCGAGCAAAATCTTCTCTCCATGGTCGAACTTTGCAACGCGGTGCTGCCGGGCATGACCAAAGCTGGCTTCGGACGGATAATCGCCATCACATCTCTTTACGTCAAAGCCCCGGATCCCGGACTAATTCTCTCAAATACCGCTCGAGCGGGGCTAACGGGTTATCTCAAGTCGGTCGCAGCCGAGGTCGCAGGCGCGGGCGTTACGGTAAACTCGCTTCTGCCTGGGCTGCATCTGACCGACAGGCTCACCGCGATTGAACGCGACATCGGCGCGCTTGCCCAAACCGTCCCGGCCAAGAAACTTGGCGACCCGGAAAGCTTCGGGAAGATCGCGGCCTTCCTTGCGTCGACCCACGCCTGGTATATCAATGGCCAGGCGATCCTGGTCGATGGCGGGATTCTGCGCGGCCTCTTCTGAGAGCCGTGGAGCGCAGGTGAAAATCGCGAGGCGCGCAAAATCCCGCCATCGACTCCTTCTAGCTTGATGTGCCGGGACTAGAGGTGCCGCAACAGTAGCGGTGTACCGTGGCTATCGAGAAGCGCCGACTCGTGCGCACCTGGAGCCTGACAAGCGCGCCAGTTGGCCGGCGGGAAATACGTTGCTAGCTAGCTATCGTTGCATCTACCGACGCTCATGGGAGGTTAACGTGATAAGGCACTCGGTATCGTTCAAGTTCCGACCCGACATAACTAACGAAGAAGCCAAAGCCATGGATGCGGCCGTGGCAGAGTTCTACGCCAGCTACCAGGGATTCACCGCAGCCCACCGCGGATTCGACCTCGGGATGCGCGAAGGAAACTATGACTACTCGGTCAGCGTCGACTTCGAAAGCCGAGAATTGTACTTGGCCTATGCCGAGGACGGGGCGCACCAACAGCTGATCGCCAAGTTCATCGCGCCAAATATTGTTGCTAGGGCAGCCGTCCAGTTCGAGTTCTAGGGTCCGGCTCTGTGGCGCGTTCACCGGCGATCTCTAGCTTTGCGTCAGCTACGCGGATAGAGTCCACAAGAGCTCTTCTCGACTCCAGATCCAAGATGACCCGACGATAATCGGCCACTTCGGCAAGGCGGTGCGAATCCGCGAAGGCTTCCAGGGTGACTTGGGAGCCACGGGGTGCGTATTGCCCAAGCAGTTGCGCAAGCGTGGTTTCATCCGCTTCGCCTAAGGCGCTTACCATGGCCGCGAGTTTGCCATCGAGCTGGCGTAACGAGGCCTTGAGGATCTCGCGATTGGCATAGAGGAAACTAGCCACCATTTCCGGAGAGCTATTGGCAACTCGGGTGACGTCGGCAAATGAGTTGCCAGATAACAACGTCAAGAGAGTCTGGTCCGGGACCGTTTGGGCAAATGACGATGTCAAGTAAGCGAAGATATGCGGCAGCTGGATGGTAAAGTTGGTGACCCTGTCATGAACGGCTGGATTTACAAACATCGCCCTGCACCCAACGGTAGAGATCAGCAATTGCGCGAGGGCCATTGCTGTAAGGGAGTGACTGGCGACTCCCGAGGAGACGACCATGGTTCGGCCCCGAAATAGCTCTGCATCGGCGCCCAAGCTGCCGCGTCGCTCATTGCCAGCCAGAGGGTGAAGACCGACATAGCGAATCTCGCTGCTAAGAATTCCACCCGCGAGCACTGCCTCCTCGATGTCGAGTTTCGTGGAACAGAGATCGGCGATAACTGCCTTGGAATCGGCCAGCGCCGCGAATACCCCCGCGAGCATCGACTTGAACGACCCGGCGGGAACGGCAAAAAAACACAGCTCAACCTCTAAAAGCAAGTCGTCGAGACTTGAGGCAACGCGGAAGCCGGACCGCAAGAACTCCTCGCGCGCATTGGTGGCGATATCGTAGCCGACAACCTCGCGCGTATTTCGCAACCCCAAGGCAAGCGAGGTGCCGATCTGGCCAAGTCCGACTATTCCGATCCTCCCAAAGTGAGGCAACGCGGTTTGCGATAATCCGCTGTTCTCCCTCAAGATCGAAACCCGGTCATGGCCGGCACTCCGCAATCTGTGCAAGCGGCCGCTTTCGGCACGTCAGCTCCGCACCGGATTGAGAGCCGCGGCAATCGCCGGCGAGTAGAGCGCCAACTTGTCCGCCAACTCAGAACTGGAATCGACGCCGCCGCGCGGAAGCGAAATGGAAGGCGTAGAGACCTCGGTTCCCCGCCACCGCGGATACGAGCCCAACAGCTTTACCGAGGCGTCCAAAGCGAGCAACTCCGCAAGCATATCCGATATGCCCAGATCAGATACGTGCCCCTCAAAAACAATCAGGAAGCAGTAATTTCCCAACTTGGCCGAAAGAGGCCGAGAGAGGATCTGATTCATGTTGATATTGTTGTTGGCAAAAATCCGCGAAACCTCCGCCAGGAATCCAACCCGGTCAGATGTTGGAGTAATGACAATTGAGGTTCTGTCATCGCCTGTGGGTGCCGCGACCTCACGCCCGATCATTACGTATTTGGTGCGAATGTCGGGCACGTCCATAACCGCGTTCGACACGAGTTCGAGCCCGTATGACTCTCCCACCACCGGTGGCGCCAGAGCGACCAGCGTCGAATCGGCGTCAGTCGCTACAATGCGGCAAGCCTCGGAGGTGGACAATGTGTGGCGCAAGGTCAAGCCTTGTTGCTTTATGTACTGGCTGCACAGGTCCAGTATCAGCGGATGAGACAAAACTTGGGCATGAGGAACCAACGGATCGACGCAAAACGCGTCGATCCTCTCGTTGAGCACAACCTCCTCGCGAATGAGCACAGAGTCGTAGTCAAAAATCAACTTGTCGAGATTAGTAGTCAACTCTCCATCTGTGGAATTCTCCAGAGGAATGATTCCGAGGCAGCCGGGAGTGAAGTTGACAGTCTCAATGACGTCCGACACCGAACTCATCGGAAGCGCCTCAAGGTCGGAAACCGTTGAAAGCAGCGAGATTGCTCGCAAGTCAGAGGTGCCCTCCGGTCCCAGATAACAGATTATCAATGCCCAGCCCC
>JAJYGZ010000156.1 GCA_021790495.1 Actinomycetes bacterium | reverse complement strand
CTTACCAAACTAGATCCAAAATTAGCAGCGGGCCCTTGGCGAGTGCCCGTCAAAAAGTGCCCGAAGGAGTGAATTTCCATCCAACCCAGAGGATCATAGTTCGTGGAACCCCCAAGACACGGTGCGGCTGGTGAAGATGAGAGGGCCGGGCTTTAGGTCGGTACTAATTCGATCCGATAACATTTTCCGAAACGGAACGATCAAACGCGAGGGTGTTAGATGCGCAAAGAGGATGTGAGAAGCGATGCATGGTTCTCTCTTTTGGTGACCTTGGGATTCCTTGTCGGGTCGTTCGCAATAAGTTTGGAGCTCTCCAGGGTGGTTCCGACCGTTCATGGCTGGGTCTACTCGGGCGATCTCTTTGCCACACTCCGCGATTCGCACATGATTCTCTGGGGCGGCTACGGAATTTTGTACTCTTCGGGCAATGGTCTCATCGCGCCGCCGCTTGGTGCCCTCTCACTAGCACCTCTCGCTGCGTTAAGTTCGCTTTTGGGCTTGGTCGAGCCATACCCGCAGCCTTTTCCCGAACCCACTATCTGGCTTTACGCCTTGGGTTACATGGGAATTTTCAGCTTCGCCTGGACGTTTTCCGCCAAGCGCCTCTTGAGGTCAGTTGCCCCCGAGGCTCGGCATGCCAAGTTTGTCGTAGCCTGTTCTTCGGCGGTAGCGGCTTACATGCTGTTTCCATGGGGACACCCGGAGGACATCGCGGCTATCGCCTTGTGCTTTTTTGCTTTTACCGCCTTCCATCGCAAGTCTTTTCACGTCGGAGCATACTTAGCTGGTTTTGCCGTGGGTTTCCAGCCGCTGGCCTTGCTTTTTCTGCTGCCAATGTTTCTTATTTTTCTCCCCAATGTCAAGAGGTTGGCGGCGGCGGCCGCTCGAGCTGCTGTCGTTCCGGCGGCCCTCCTGGCTCCAGCCTTCATCGCGGCCCCGAGTCAATCGATCGACGCCTGGCTCCATCAGCCGAACTTTCCCAAAGTGGATCACCTGACGATTTGGGGATACGCGTTGGGCCAAGGCGGAAAGATCCTAGATGCAGGTCAACTCCGAATCGCCATGTTGGCCGTGATAGTTTTGGCATCAGTTGTCTTTCGAGTTATTCATCGGCGCAAGCCGCTTCAAACCCGACAAATATTGGTAATTTGCGCCCTCGGGCTGTCGATGCGCGGATTTTTTGAGCCCGTAATCGTGGCGTACTATCTCGCTCCGTTCTTGGCAGCCGTAGTCTTGCTGGTTCCTCGCGATGACCAAAAGCCGCAACTTGTCGCGTCGGCCCTTGCTCTTCTTGGCCTCGGGATAATCGGCACCGCTTCGATCCATACCTCCCCCGTTACTTACTCGGTGGACATTTGGTCCCTAAATCTGGGACTGGTTTTACTCATGGTTTTTGCTTATCAGTCCGCGGCTGGAAAGCGCGACTCGAAACTTTCGGGGCCGATCGGCGTGCCGGACGCTACCGTCGAAAACGTAGTGGGGAGTGCGCTGGCGGGTTTCCCACCAGCCCAAGGCATCCAAGCCATGCGGGATGCACCCGGCACTTTGGGCGCGGATGTGGTTGCGCGATGAGAGTTATCGATGTCGTAATCGCTTCGGTGGTAGGGCTTATGATCGGGTCTTTTCTCAACGTCGTGATTTATCGGTTACCCCGTGGGGAATCCGTGGTCTCGCCTCCCTCGGCATGCCCGAAGTGTGGCCATCGACTTAGCCCTTGGGAGAACATTCCGGTACTGTCCTATCTAATCCTCAAAGGGAAATGCCGCCAATGCAAAGAGAAGATCTCGCCGCGGTATTTGCTTGTCGAGGTCTTGACTGCGGTGGGCTTCGGGACCATGTTCTATCATTTCTCCGACCCCATTACCGCGGCGTCCTTTTCGGTATTCGTCGCTTTCTTGGTAGCTCTTTCCTTCATCGACCTAGATACCCGGAAATTGCCCAGGAAGATAATCTACGTAGCGATGCTTCCGTCCGTCGCACTCCTGGGAGTGCCTGCGTTGCTCCATCACCAATGGGGGACGCTCTCAGGCATGGCGATAGGTGCCGCAATCGGACTCGGGGCACTGGGGGTAATACATTTTTTGGCACCGCGTTCAATGGGTATGGGAGATGTCCGATTCGCCGGATACCTGGGCTTCAACCTGGGCTATCTGACGCTTTACGCCGTCGTAGATCTTCTCTACGGTGCATTTTTGTTGGGGGCGATCTTTGGAATCGTATTTGCGATGCTTAAGTCCAAATCCTTAAAGGTGTCTATACCGTTTGGCCCGTTTCTCTCCATTGCCGCATTCGCAGCGACAATCATCGGAAATTCGCTCCACATACTCTAGGAAAACATCAAGGAAATTTCTATAGCTTCGCATCTCGTCTTGCACTGGGGCGGAATTTTAGTAGAGTATGATTCGGTAATAGCCTTTAGTTACAGGTCTGTAATTATCATTATGTGATATTATCGACGAGTTTGTTCAACTTGCACCGTTTGCATCCGATATTGTATATGTGGAACTTGTTGAAGATATTGACAACCCGCGACAAATGCCAGCGTGGACGCCTTTATGCTGGTGTGCGGATTTGGGTGCGTAAAGGGACGTTTTTGTGGCTATGGATGAACTCATGCGGGTAAAGGAGGTTGCGGACATTATGAAGGTCTCGACAACCACGATCTATCGCATGATCGCGAACTCGGAAATCCCCGCCACGCGAGTTGGAAAGGCATGGCGAATTCGCCGCGCCGACGTCGAGGACTACCTCAATAGAGGGGGACAGGCAAATTGAAGCGGATCGTAGGAATTGACATAGGGTCCTTCGCGGTCAAGGCCGTTGAACTTGAGTACGATCCCGGCAAGAAGCCGACGGTTTCGAACTTCGGCTTGGTTACCCTGCCTAAGGATGCGGTAGTCGGCGGCGATATTCGGGACCGAGCCGCCGTGGTGGCCGCCATCGGCAGACTCTGGACCGAGGGCAATTTCAAATCAAAAGACGTGTGCGTCGGCATCTCTGGCTCGCGGGTCTATTTGCGAGATCTCGACCTCCCTACGATGTCCGATGAAGAGCTACTCAGCGCCGTTCGCTTCGAGGCGACTACATTTCTGCCGGGCGATACCAGCGAATACGAGGTTGACTTCGAGTATCCGCTTGGAAAGCGGGTTGTGAATGAGGACGGTACTGTAGTCATTCACCTTGCGGCAACCGACAACGCTTATCTTGCCGAGCACGAGACTGCAGTTCAAGAGGCGGGCTTGCGGCTGGAGTCCGTTGATGCCTCGTTTTTGTCGCTGTTCCGTTCGGTGTTGCTGCAAGAAGAGATTCGAAGTGGTGAACGCGATGGGGACTCCGGGTCCCGTGGTCGCGGTGGCTCGAAGCGCTCGGGTGACCTAGGAAATGGATCTTTGTCGCCAGGTGAGCCCGGCGGCGATTTTGCCGAGGGCGACGAAACGCTTCAGATGCCCGTTCTCGACTCAGTCGAGCGCGACAAGATTCTCGCAATCGTCGTGGTCGGAGCCGACCGCGTCAGCATTGGTATCGCAGAAAACGGCATGGTGACATTGGCGAGGTCCATTGAGGACCGTGGCGGAGAAGTTATTACCGCTGATATCACCTCGACCTTCGATCTTGAGCCCAATGAGTCCGAGTCGTTGAAGCGCTCCTTGACTCTATTTTCACCTCTTCCCGACGAGTTGGCTGATCGCGTAGACAAGCGCAGGCTCGACGAGTTGGTTCGTCTCCGCGTGGGTGACATCACCAATTCAATATCAACGACGCTCACCTCGTATCTCTTCCAGAAGGAGAATCCTTCCGAGGTTAAAGTACTTATTTGTGGCGGCGGATCGCTTACGTTTGGATTCTACGATTCGCTGCGCCAGAGTCTCGCCCCTGAGATCGTACTAGAGCGCCTCGACTTGCTTGACATGGTCAAGTTCGACGTTCCTGAGATGTCCCAGGCGGACAAGGACCGCGTCAGTGGCGTCATGCCCGAGGCTCTCTCGCTTGCCTTGGGACGTTGGATCGCCTCGGGCGGTGTACGCGTTCTCAACTTGCTCGGAAATGAGTCCGCGGAAAGTCGGCGCCTTCGCCAAGATTTGATCATGGCTGGTGCTGGCGTTGTAGTTGTGGTGGCAATCTTGGCGGGTCTGTTCGTGGTGCGCGACAATCAGCTCACAAATGTGAACGGGCAGGTAGCGCAAGCCCAGGTTCAGCTCGCTAGATCCCAGGCGCAACTTGCGCGTCTGGCGCCTGTAGCTCAAGTTAAGACCCAGTTGACCAGTGAAGAAACTCAAGTAAAGGGCGTATTGTCCGGAGACATATCTTGGCCCGTGTTCATTAGCCAGCTTGATGCCGCGACGCCGACGGATGTCTGGTGGACGAACTTCAGCGGCCAGGCTCCCCAGGGTGTGACGCCAGGGACTATCTCCTTCGGAGCAATGGGTTGTAGCCAAGAGGCTCCGGCCCACTGGTTGATAGGTGTTACGAGTCTCACCGGACTCCTCGATCCGTGGGTTTCCTCCTCGTCGGCGTCGGGTTCGACCTTGTGCGAGAACGAATCCACGGCAAACGCACCGAATAACACCGTGGTAACGTTCAGTTCTACTGCCACTCTGGCTCCGAACTTGACGCCGAGCCGATATCAGGCGTACCTAACCGGAGAGGGCATATCTCAATGAAAGCGATCAAGAGCCGGCGCCAAATCGTTGTCTTAGCGGTCCTTCTGTCCGCGGTCCTGATCGTCGCTTTCGTCTTTTTGATTTGGAACCCCAAGGGCAAAGAGATATCGGCGGCAAACGCCAATCTGGCGTCGCTCCAGTCGCAAAACTCCACTGCCCAGGCCCAGATTGCGACACTCATTGCGTTCAAAGCTCAGTTGCCAACGGCGAAGTTGGAGCTTGCGCGGTTGCAGACCGCGATCCCCAACTATCCGGATCTCGCAAACTTCATTCTGGCCGTGAATGCCATCTCAAACAAGAGCGGGATTACCTTTATCTCAATTTCGCCATCGCAGCCCGCACCACAGGCGGCGACGGCTGGTGCGGCTGGTACGTCGCCCGCGCCGCCGATCGTTGCTCTTAGCATCCAAATCAAGGGCGGGTACTTCCAGGTTCTTGACTTCATGAATAGGCTTGATAATTTGCCGAGGCTTGTCGTTACCAGCACTCTGAGTCTCAGTGGCTCGGGCCAGACTACCGGAGCCTATTCTTCCACCGGGTCACAAGTGAGTGCCAGTCTTCGGGCGGCGATCTATTCTCAGTCGATTCCGCCGGGCGTTCCGGGTCTTCCGACCGTTACCACTACAACGACGGTGCCAGGATCTTCTTCCGGATCAACTACGACTACCATTGCTGGGTAGAAGGTGAGCTAAGCGATGTCTCAAAATGTTTCAGAGGTACTAGCTCCCGAGTCAAGCGGAAATGCTGGCGGCGGAGGCGGAAGTTTCTTTTCGCGTATGTCGACATCCTCTAA
>JAJYGZ010000233.1 GCA_021790495.1 Actinomycetes bacterium | reverse complement strand
TTGGCAAGAAGAACCGCGGCGCATCTCTTTATCTCGGTGCTTGCCTATCACCTCTATGGGGCAATCTCGCTGACTTTATCCAATGCTGGCGATACCCGAAGCGTCCCGATGATTCTTTCCCAAGTGGCCACCCACAGCCGCCTCAGCGTAACGCTGCGAGACGACAAAGAACAGACCCATCACCTTCGCATCTCCTCCACCCCCGATCCCGCCCAGCGCGAGATCTATTCGCTGTTGGGAGTGCGCGATCCCCTCGGACGGACCAAGAAGGTGGTTGCTCAGTTGTAGTGCCCGAATTATCGGACCGTTATGGCCGCGACGTGGGTTACTTTGGGTGAGGTCACGAAAGTTGGGCCAATGCCGTTTCAAACCAGGTCTTGGCCGTAGCTGGTGATCCACCCTTCCAGAACCGATCGCCAACAAGAAAAGCGGCTTCAACCGCCGCTTGGTTTCCCCGGAGATCACCGCAAACCGCGTGATACGCCATGACACTTGGCTCATAGCCGATGCGATGGAGTTCGGCGAAGATGGCCCGGTGCATCTCCCTTCGCGTCAACTCCGGTATCGAGTCATAGATCAACTCTCGAACCAGGGCATGGGTGAACTCGGCAAATGAACCATTTGCGTGTAGCAGCGACCACCGCGATAGCTTGTCCACTATCTCGATGGCGCCGCGAGCTTCAACGCCGGAGACCTGGCTCACGACACTCACAGGAAACTTAGCCCCGAATACCGACGCCACCCTGGCGTAGTTGACCGTCTTTGGCTCGTCACCTATCAAGGTGACGACGTTCGGCCCGGGTTTGGAGGGTATCTCCTCGCAATGGCGCGCGCGAGAGTGCTCTGTTTCGGGGTGGCGGCGATATGACTTCGCAAAATGAATCAATAACAGAGGGTTGCCCTGGCAAGCAAGCTCCGCTTCCTCAAGAGCGGCGCCGTCGAGCTCTCCATCGGCATGCTCGACGACCATTTGTCTGGCAGCTCCCGCGCTGAGGGGGCGAAGTTCGAGAATCTCGGCTCTGCGCATTCGCGAG
This sequence comes from Actinomycetes bacterium, assembly GCA_021790495.1. Lineage (GTDB taxonomy): Bacteria > Actinomycetota > Acidimicrobiia > Acidimicrobiales > Acidimicrobiaceae > Acidithrix. The sequence continues at coordinate 4,439 of JAJYGZ010000233.1, read as the reverse complement.
AGGCTGTTGGCGAACGTAGTAGCGTTCTCAGGCCACGGTCGAAAAGCGCCGATCAACGATACCGGAGCCCGCTTGCGACAAGCGAGGTAATGATGGAAAATCGCGAGCGATTCGTGATCCGACCAGTGAAGGTCATCGAGCAAGAGAAGCGCGGGGCGCTGGCGTTGCGTGGTTGCCCAGCGCAGGAATTCTCGTGCAGCAAATGGCAATCTCTCAACGTTGGGAACGCGCGAAGCGCATTCAATCTCATCGCTCGCTCCCATGTGCGCCATCACTTGGTTGAGGATTCCAAAGGCAATGTCGGTCCCTATTTCAATACCGCAACATCGGCCGATATCAAAGCCTGTAGCTGATTCGCACGCGTAGTCCAGGAGCGCGCTCTTGCCCAGCCCGGGTGAGCCGGAGAAAAAAAGGGCGCTGGCATCGCCATCCCTGGCACGCTCTATCGCGATGTCTATCAGCGAAGTCGCCCCATGGCGCTCCAAGATACCGCTAGCCGTCACTTCAGCTCCCGATCCGTGTCGACAAGAAGAACAATTTCAGCCGCCCGGGAGCTAAATTATCACTATTTATCCGGGGATTCATGGCCAAATTGATCCTCATCAACAGCTCATGTTCCAAGTCAGATCAAAAGGCTAAATGCAACAATTGCGCTTCATTATCACCGGGCTCAAAGTTCGACACAGATTAAGTTGTATGGCTTGGTCAGGCGCCATCGGACCGGCGGTGGTATTGCTGGCAAACCTCAAGCAGACGATTGCGAGCCAAAGTGGCTTTGCAATCGTCAAACTTCGCGCCGGACTTCGCAAAAGTAGCGGACATCAAAACCTCCGTTGTCGATCGCGGCACCGGGCGATATCACCTGCGCTCGGGCAAAGGCTTGGCCATGTCGTCCAACTTCAGTAGGTTTCTTGGTTATCTGTGGCGAATTTAGGTTAATTCGCGGGCAAATCCCCCATGAAACGATCCCGAAATTTGCCTACGATCAAAACTTGCAATTTGAAGGTCGGACTTTGCGAAATCTGACCCAAGGTGTTCAAAACGCATTTTCGACGGGAGTAGGGATCTGGTATGGGCAGGCTGCCTCGCGCGCTCAAAGTATTCTTGGTGATCGGAATCGCCTCGCTACTTGTCTTGGCGGCGGTGCGCTCGGTGGTGACCTCGACCTCGCGGCCTGCGGCATCACCACCGGCGAGCCATCACCGCTCGCCGGGCAATCTCGCGCCAAAGAAGGCACCGGCCTTGGGCACACCCAAACCGGTTATCTCGAACATCCTGGCGAATTCGACCGGCCAAAGCGCCGGCACTCCGATATCCAATCCCGCCACTGCAAACTCGCCTGCGCCCGGGCCATCCCCAACCGGGACGCCAACGGCGCCATTGCAGATCGACACCGGCCAGCTGCCAACCGGCGTGGTAAATGGGAACTACTCATTTTTGTTGCAAGCCAGCGGAGGTGTGGCACCGTATTTTTGGTCGGTCTCCTCGGGAAGCTTGGATAGCGGCCTCACTCTCAGTCCTGGTGGGCTCTTGTCGGGTGTCCCGAGCGCGGTGACTGCGGCGCCCGTGAACATTACCGTCGCGGACTCCCAAGGAGCCAAGGCGACGGCCTCCTTCACTTTGACAATTGGCCCAGCTCCCATTGGCAAGGGTGATTTGTCGATCGCAATCGACGAGTTGCCGCCGAACACCCCCGCCGCGGTAACCGTGAGCGGGCCCTCGGGATATAGCGCCACCGTGGTGAACTCGACGGTGTTGCGGGTGCCAATCGGAAGTTACACCATCACCGCGGATCCCGTCTCGGACTCCACATTTACCTATTATCCCACTGTGGCGCCAAGCGAGGTCTCGGTGGCGCCCGGCAGTGTCTCGGTAGCGGGAATCAGCTACTTCACCGCGGTGTACAACACCACCAAAGTTCTCTCATCCGCGGACTTAGGCGACCTGCTGGCGGCGACCAGCAATGGGTCTTCTCTCGAGTTCTCTCCAATCCCGCCAAGCCTTCAGGGGTTGTCCGCAGGCGATGTGATCGTTGCGGGTCCAGATGCAAACGTTGCTCCCGCCGGCTTCTTGCGAAAGGTCGCCAGTGTCGCCGAGTTCGCGGGGACCTTGCTCGTCTCCACTCAAGCCGCGACGCTCTCAGATGCCATCGGGAGGGCTTCGTTTTCGGCGGACTGGCCAACGACCTCGATAAATAGCACCCAGGCCGGCTCGATAATGGCAAGCGCTCGAGTCGCTGGAGTTCGGACCCCGACCCGGCGAGGTTTGGCTCCACTGGGCGCGGACTCCGTGCCGAACGGATTCTCCCCGAAATTTCAGTGTGGCGAGAATATCCCCATCTCGCTCGACTTCAAGAACGTGCAGTTCTCCTTGACTCCCCATCTGGACGCCTCATGGAGTGTAACCGGCGGCGTAACCGCCGCCGCGTACGTCTCGGTGGCCGAGAGTCTGGGCGTGAAAGCGGCGATCGGCGCCGGGCTCTACTGCCAGGAATCTGTCGCTCTCTGGGGGCCGCAAACTTTCGGAGTTCCCGACTTGAACTTCTCCATTGGTCCCGTGCCGGTCAATATCTCACTTCTCCTTGAGATCGACGCGACCATCAAAGCCGAGGCAGACACCACCATCACGGCCAACGTAACCCAAGGGTTTACCGCCGAAGCTGGGGCTTCGTACGCCGGCGGACAGTTCTCCCCGATAAGTTCTTTCACACCGGACTTCAACGTATCCACTCCAACGCCGAGCCTCAGCGGGTACATCAAGGCCTCGGTCGGTCCGAAGTTGACTTTCGCGTTTTACTGCTATGACGCGTGCTTCTCGGCGGGGGGCTTGCCCGCCCTCACTCCCCGGGTGGGACCGAGCGTGGGTTTCGACGGGTTCCTAAAGCTGCAATTGGCGCCCTCAACACAACCGGTTTGGGAGCTTTCTGCTGGGGTCGAAGGTACCGTGGCTTTCAACCTTTCGCTCGCTATCGTGCATTTCAACGCGCAGCTCTCGATACCAATCTGGCAAGGGGTACTGGCAACATCTCCGCCGGTAATCACCACTTCACCATCTTTGCCAGCGATAGAAACTGGACAGCCGGCTTACTCTCAGCAGTTGCAAGCCGCCGGCTACACAGGATCATCGACCAACCCAAAGAACATTACTTGGCAGCTCGCCAGCATTTCACCCGATGTCGCCGGCGCAGTTGCCATCTCACCATCGGGAGACTTGACGCTATCCAACCTTGCTCCGTCGCTGGCGAATCAGACCATAGTCATCGCCGCGACCGCGGTTGACACCCTCGGTCAATCCACAACGCAGAGCTTTGACGTTCCGGTCGAACCTGGGCCCACTTCGCTGAACTTCCCCTTGCCGGAGGCCGAAGTGGGATACGCCTACAATTACCCGCTCCCGGTATCTCAGAGCGGCGGCACGCCACCTTATAGCTGCGCCGGACCGAACAACACTTCTGCGTTTGACTACGGAGTCGGCCTGAACATCGCCAGCGACTGTGCCGTTGCCGGAGTACCATCGGCCTCTGCGGACTCCTCCGTCTTTCTCGACGGCGTCACCCAGCCGATGACTCTTACCGACAGCGTTGGCTCGCCAGCCTCGGACAACTTGGATCTGCCGCCAGTGCTTCCCGAGCTGCAGATCGCTCCCGTCGATGCAAATGCCAGTTCGCCACTCCAAGCGGAGGTTGGGGTGCCGTTTCACATCACGGCACAGGCATCTTGGGGTTCGGCGAACTTCTCCTATCACCTGGGGTACTGCGATGTGTTGACCAAATTTAGCGTTCCACCAGGCGTTCTTATCGACTCCGCCAGCGGAGAAATCTCCGCTACCGTAACCACCAAAGCTGGGCTGCTGGATCTTCCCATCGAGGTCCATGACAGCTTGGGGGCTTGTGCCAATTATCAGGCCTATGTCAATGTCCATAGCGCCCCCGTGATCAGCGCCGCGTACCTCCCCAGCTCAATAGATGTCGGCACCCCAGTCCAAGGAGTAATGGCGCTGAGCGGCGGAACGGGCCCGTATGGCTTCAAGGTGGCTTCGGTCTATATGACTTCGCCAAGTTCCAACTTGGCGTGTTCGACTCCGGCGGGAAGTTATTGCCTGGTCCCTTTGCCCAACGGACTGTCGTTTGATCCCAATACTGGCCACCTCGGCGGTTCGGCCACCGAAGGTAGCGAGGGAACCTACGAGGTGACATTGACCGGCACCGACGTCTTGGGCAATTCGGTATCCAAGACGATACGCCTGACCATCAATCCCCCGCTTCGGATGACGACGCCGATTCAGCTTGCTCCTGCGCCTTTGGGAACGAGTTACCAGCAAAGTCTCGCAGGGAGCGGCGGCGACGGCAAATATAGTTGGTCGCTCGGCTCTGCTGGGGGTGCGGCGGCAACCCTGCCGGCGGGAATCTACTTCGACCCAAACGGATCCGTCACCGGCAC
>JAJYGZ010000274.1 GCA_021790495.1 Actinomycetes bacterium | reverse complement strand
CGCGATCGCGGCGAGTCCGTTTAGGGATCGGGTTGTTCTGCCCGGCTATGTCACCGAGCGCGAGCGCAATTGGTTAATCTCCCACGCTGCAGTCTTTGCATACCCATCAATTTACGAGGGTTTCGGGTTTCCGCCGATTGAAGCGATGAGATTTGCAACGCCGGTGATCTCCTCTAACGCGGGATCGCTCCCTGAAGTGCTAGGAGACGGGGCTATGTTTTTTGCCCCAGGAGACGTGGTGGCTTTGGCTGAGGGACTGTCAGCTCTTATCGACGACTCGTCCCTTCGGCGAGCGCAAATTATTCGTGCCAGCCAATGGATCTCGCGTTACAGCTGGGAGAGGTCCGCTTTGGGACTGGAGCGCATTTACCGAGCGGCGCTTGAGTCCTAGGCGGTATCCCAACTAGGGTCATAACGGGCACATGAATGAGAAGATCGTAGTTTTACCTGAGCAACTTCACTCCCGGACTCCGGGAGGAATCGGCGTCTTTACTACCGAGGCGCTGGCGCACATGGCGACCCAGGCAAGCCAACTGGGCGTGCGGCTCAGCATCTACGGCTCCAAGTTTGACCGAGATACAGATCCGTTTGCGGCATTCGGACTGCCAGTTTCGTACTCGCGGTTGCACCATCGAATGTTGATGATGGCATGGGATCGCGGCTTGGCGAGCGAGAACGGCACCTTCGATGCCAGCGTTAGCTTTTCGATGGCGGCGCCGCTCACCCGAGCGATGCCCAGGCGGCTTGTCACGGTCTACGACCTGGCGTTTCGAACCGTTCCGGCCGCATTTACGCGACATGGAGTTCGCTGGCACGAAGCTCGGCTAAACGCTATTCGTCGCTCATCAGCCAGCGTGCTGACCATATCTGAGCAGTCGCGCGGGCAACTATTAGAGGCTGATTTTTCGGCCGATCGGATATTTCTGGCAACTCCGGGATCTGATCATCTTGCGCCCGCAGACCTCGAGCGAACTGGCGAGCTCCTTGAACGCTTGGGCGTTCGGACTCCGTTTCTACTTACCGTTGGGACTCTGGAACCTCGCAAGAACCTGGCCCGCGTGATGGAGAGCGTGCAGATCTGCCGTGGCGAACTCCGCGACGAATATCCACTCCTGGTGGTCGGAGCGCGGGGATGGGGACCACACGCCAAGTCGGTTCGCGGAGTTCATTTCCTCGGCCACATCGACGGTTCGTTGCTCGCAGGACTTTACGCGCGGGCTGCGGCTTTGGTTTACGCGCCGCTATTCGAAGGTTTCGGTCTGCCGCCCATCGAAGCTATGGCGAGTTGCACGGCGGTAGTCTCGTCGCTGCTTCCCTCCACGGATCCGGCATTTTGTGAGATCGTCGACCCGCGTTCCGCGGAGGATATCGCGAGGGGGATTTGCGACGTTCTTTCCAACGACAGACGCAAATCTCGGCTGGTTCGCGAGGCTCTTTTGCACGTCTCGGGCATGCGCTGGGAGGATACCGCACGCGATATCCTCAATGCCGCTACGGCTGGAACCTAGGTCAAGGGGTGGTCGTTATCAGCAGTGGTGGGTATGCCAAGGCGTGGTTCTCGTGAAGCGCGTGACAATTGATCTAAGCGCCGTTCCAGCTAATTTGACTGGAGTGGGTCGCTATGCCACGGAGATGCTCGTGGCGATGGCGCCTATGGCTTCTGAGGCTGGGATCGATATTGTCGCGATAACGCGAAAAGGTGATGGGGCTCGCTTTCAAAGGCGCATCCCCGATCTTCGCGTTGCCCAGAGCGTTCCGCGTTCACGACCAGCGCGCTTGGCCTTTGAACAGGTCGGAATGCGTGGCGTCCTGAATGAGGTATCCTCCGACCTCCATCACGGCATTCACTACACCCTGCCATCTCGCATTTCGCAAAAGTCGGTGGTGACGATCCATGACGCAACGCTTTTAGAGCACCCCGAATGGCACGAGCGCAGCAAAGTGTTTTTCTTCCGGCAAATGATAAAACGCGCGGCTAAGGTCGCAGACGGCCTGATCTTTCCATCGCTCGCGGCCCTCGAGGGATTTCGGCGTCACTTTGATACTGCCGCCAAGACCCAAGTCATACCCCATGGAGTGTCAGCCGAGCGTTTCGGCGCTCCGGACGGCGTTGCGGATTCCGAATTGTTGGAGCGAATCGGGGTTAGCGGGAGGTATTTCATCTTTTGCGGCACGCTCGAGCCGCGTAAGAATCTCGCTCGCTTGCTCAACGCTTTTGAGACGCTAGGCGACGGGGAGGTGCAATTGATTTTAGCGGGTATGACGGGATGGGGCAACGGACCTATCGCGGCGCAGCTCGGAAAGATGACCGCTGACAAACGGGCAAAAGTTCTCGGCTATGTCTCGGACGCCGAACTTGGCGCACTCTATCGGAACGCCTGCGCCGCACTTTATCCCTCTTTGGAAGAAGGTTTCGGACTTCCTGGGCTCGAGGCGATGTCGCAGCGGTGTTTGCTGATTACCTCGCGGCACTCGGCGATGGCCGAGTACGCTGCAAAAAGCGCGCTTCTCGTCGATCCACTCGAAGAAAATTCAATAGCGTCGGCAATGCGAAAGGCGCTGAGTCCCGGAGCGGAACTTCAGGCATTGGCGGACTCCGGTTCCAAAGTGGCTGCAAACATGACGTGGCGCAATAGCGCAAATGGCCACCTCGACTTTTACCGTAGTATCCTGGGTGTCTAAGTTGTTGGGAGACTGATGTACGCACTTGTAACCGGGAGTAGAGGATTCGTGGGGCCGTATCTTCTTGCCGCGCTGCGCACACGCGGAGCCAAGGTGTTCGAGTTCGATCCGACGCTTGATATTCGAGATGCCGCCGCGGTATCCCAAGAGGTCGAGAACTTTGCTGAATTGATTCCCAGTGGCGAGATCGGCGTGGTGTTCCACTTGGCGGCAATGAGCCATGTGGGGAAAAGCTGGGACAACCCCAGTGAGGTCGTAGGTGTCAATGTAGGCGGTTCAGCAAATCTTCTCGCAAGTCTGGCCAAGGCGGGTTTTCAGGGCAGGTTCGTCTACGTATCTTCAGCCGAGGTCTATGGGAACCAGCCCGGGGTAGACCTATTGACTGAGACGCACCCGCGGCTTCCACTAACCCCATACGCTGCCTCGAAACTCGCGGCGGAAGAGTTTGTGCTCCAGATGCATCGGGCCCATTCGATTGACGTTGTGATTGCGAGACCTTTCAACCACATCGGCCCGGGCCAGTCGGAAAACTTCCTGGTCTCGGCGATCGCACGGCGAATCGCAGACGCGGCCCGCTCCGGGAAATCTTCGATTGAAGTTGGAAATCTCGGTGCGGTCCGCGACTTCCTAGACGTCCGGGATGTAGTAAACGCCTATTGCGAAATAGCGGTTTTGGGTATATGTGGTGAGATCTACAACATTTCCTCGGGCGTCGGAAGATCGGTACGAGACGTTGTCGCCGAGATGATCGAGCTTTCAGGCGCCGAGCTCGAGTTGGTTGTAAGTCCGAGCCTTGCTCGAGGCATCGAGGTGCCCAGGCTCGTAGGCGACTCGTCGAAGCTCTTCTCAGCCACTGGCTTCGTGCCGCGCCAGAGTCTTGAGGCTACTTTGCAAGATGTCTTGAAATATTGGCGAGGTCGCCAAGCCGCTTCGTAGCGGCCTTTTTGAGGTCGGTTCTCATCACCATGGTCCGCTGAAATCCCAAAATCCCGAAACCCACCGCAGTGTAGGCGAGATCTCGGACTTCCTCTAAGGCACTTTTGGACATGGCTCTCCTTGTCTAAATTCTTCGTTATGAAGCTGGAGTAGATTCTAGTGCGAAGCGATCATTCGAGCGGGAAACAGGACCTTCGCAACCAGCACCTTATCCTGCCGAGTAGCGACGACGAACTTTGCCGGGCTAGTCTTTGTAGACCGATATGTCAGTTCCTCCATTAGTCGTTGCCATCATGATCGCCCACGATCCGGGGGAGTGGTTCGAAGAGGCTCTGAACTCCCTTAGCGCGTCTGATTACCCCAACCTTTCCATCGTGGTTGTCGACAATGCATCCAGGATGCCTCTGGCTACACGCGCAAGTGAGGCCGTGCCAGAAGCGTTTTTGATCCGCAACGAAGCCAATTTGGGCTTCGGGAATGCCGTGAATGAAGCGGTAAAGAACGTCCCAACCGCTTCGTACCTGCTGGTCTGTCATGACGACGTCGTTCTAGCTCCGGATGCGGTGTCTGTCATGGTGGAGGATGCGCTCAGAATGAACGCCTCGATCGTGGCACCCAAGATAGTGGCGTGGTCGTACCCGGACCGAGTCCTATCGCTGGGGTACGATGTTGACCGGACCGCCGCGATGCGAACCCGTGTCGATGTCGGTGATCTCGATCAAGATCAGTTCGCCATCGTTGAGGAGGTCTTTGCAGCCTCGGCTGTAGCGATGTTGGTTCGCCATGACCTTTTCGTAGCCCTGGGCGGATTCGATCCTGAGATGTTCCTTTTCGGCGAAGACGTTGATCTTAGCTATCGGGCCCAACTCGCCGGAGCGCGCGCCATCTCGTCCTCGTATGCCAAGGTGCGCCACATGGGAGTAATGGTTAACGGTCCGGAGCGCGTCTACTACTCCTCCGCCTATCAGCCGATTCGAAATCGTCTGCCACGCCCTGACCGCACCTACTATGTCCGGGCAAATCAAATGCGCAGTATCAAAAACAATTCGGCTGGCTTCGCGCGGCGAGTTTCCATTCTCCAGCTTTGGGCTCTAGCCATTTCCGAAGCGACCTACTTCGCCCTAACGGGCAGGTTAAAGACGTCGAAGGCAATTTTGCGATCCTTGCGCGATGGAGCGCGAACACGCGCGGAGTTTTCGGAGTGGCGCGCGGTCGCATCCGGATCTCGAATGTTAGAAAATCGCGAAATTAGTTCCAAACTCGCCAACGGGTCAATGCGCCTTTCGGCCTTTTTTGCCCATCAGCGAAACACCCGCGCGCAGTTGCGATACGAGGTGGAAAGATCGAAGCGTGCTGACAGGGGAGCGATCGTAGCCAAGGATCTGCTAGATCAAGAGAGCACCGATCCCACCGCTATCGCAACCCGGTACATTCAGCGGCGCCTAGCAAGAGTAATCCAGGTGGTCACCGTGGTGTATTTGTTGGTGGCTTCGCGGCACTTGATTCTCGGTTCCCTCCCGCTCACGGGCAGTCTCGCGTCTTTTCCCCGCGCCGCCAGCTTGTTCTCGGACTTTTTCTCGGGCTCCCTTTCGCCAAGCGTTTCGCTTCCAACCTCGGTGCCAGCAAGTTATCTCTGGATTGGCATCTTGGGACTTCCGTTTTTCGGTGCCACGGGCCTTCTCACCCACCTCTTCCTGATTGGATTAATCGTTATCGGCCTTCTGGGCGCATTTCGGCTGGGAGCCAAATACCACAACCCGCTTTCGGCAACCCTGGCGATGTTTTCTTATTTGGTCACCGGATCGCTAGTCTCGGTGTTTTCAGCCGCATCCTTCTTCGGCCTGGTCACTTTTGCCGTAGCGCCCTGGATTCTTGGCCAATTGGCGGACTTCGTCGAG
>JAJYGZ010000081.1 GCA_021790495.1 Actinomycetes bacterium | reverse complement strand
AGCCGAACGGGTGCGCATCGAAGTCGAAGGTGAGCGAGTCCAGGCCGAAGGCGAAAAGCAGGAAGCCGAACGGGTGCGCATCGAAGTCGAAGGTGAGCGCGAACGCCTTGAGCGTCAGCTTCATCAATCGCGACGCCTGGAGAGCTTGGGCCAACTCGCGGGAGGAATCGCGCACGATTTCAACAACCTTTTGGCGGTCATTCTGAATTACGCATCGTTTGTGGCAGAAGCGTTGACGACCGCGGCATCGGGATCCAAAGGTAGTCAATGGGAGGGACCGCTAAAGGATGTCGAACAAATTCAATTGGCGGCTGAGCGAGCCGCGCTCCTTACCCGCCAGCTTTTGGCATTCGGTCGCGGCGAGGTCGTCGTGGGCCGGGTGCTGAGTCTCAACAGAGGCATCATACGCATGGAGCAGATTTTGCGTCGTACCATCGGGGAGCAGATCAAACTCACCATAAACCTGGAGGACAGCTTGCCGATGGTGATGGCCGATCCCGGGCAAATCGAACAGATCGTCCTCAATCTTGCCATCAATGCGAGGGACGCCATGATCGCCGGAGGCACGCTGTCTATCAATACCGCGATGCGCGATATTGGTTCAAGTGAAAGTCCAACTGTCGGCGTAGCGGCGGGATCTTATGCCTGCATTACGGTGCGCGATAACGGCGTAGGGATGTCGCCCGAGATTCGCGATCGCGCCTTTGAGCCGTTCTTCACCACCAAGCCAAAGGGCGAGGGCTCGGGCCTCGGCTTGGCGACGGTTTATGGCATCGTTTCACAGACCGGTGGTTACACCACGATCACCTCCGAAGAAGGCGTTGGGACCTCGATTGAAGTATTGCTTCCCGTGGTTGAGGATGAGGAGACACCCGACGATCAAGGTTACGACCTCGATGAGTTCGACTTGATAGGCGGAACCGAGACGATCCTGGTAGTCGACGACGAATATGCCCTGCGTGAAGTTACCCGGAGAATTCTCACCCGCAACGGATACACCGTCGTTACCGCTTCAAACGGATCCGAAGCGATGGATATCGCGGATACCCACGTGGGCCCAATCGACCTCCTCATCACCGACGTGATCATGCCGGGCATGCAAGGTCCGGCGGTCGCAAACGAAGTAAGAAAACTGCGACCCGGCATTCGAGTGGTATTCATGTCTGGTCACGCTAAAACCCTCCTAGAGACCGAAGCCGTTTTAGGAACCGAGTTCCTCTTGGTGGAAAAGCCTTTTGATCAGGCGATACTGCTCGAAAATGTACGCAAAGCTTTAGCCCGTGACTAGCGAGTCTTCCATCGTGCGGGTCGTGATCATCGATGACCACGAGATGTTTCTTGAGAGCGTCTCGCGACTTCTGCAAGAAGATCCGGCGATCGACGTGGTGGGCACGGCTCTCAACGCGGAGCAAGGAATCAAAGCTACCCGTAATCTAAAACCTGACGTGGTAATTATCGATTACTGCTTGCCCGACATGGACGCTCCGGGTGTTATCAAAGTGATATTGCAGGTTGTACCTCAAGCCAAACTGATCACTCTTACCGGGGCATCTGTACCCGGTGCACTTTACGCATCGATGCGCGCCGGCAGTTCGGCGTGGGTGAGAAAGAGCCGCGCAATCCAGGATTTACGTGACGCGGTGCATCGTGTATCTGCTGGTCGGCCTGTCAATAACGACGAGATACAATCCTTGCCCCCGCTTGACCAGCTTGTGATGCACGCACAGCCCGTTATCGATCTAGCCAACGAGCGCATCGTCGGCTTCGAGGCCCTTATCCGCTGGCAGCACCCGGAACAAGGATTGTTATTTCCCGCGGCGTTCCTGCCGCTCGCGGAAGTGACGGGATTTATCGCCGAGATCGACAAGTGGATCTGGGAAAATGCCGCACGCGAACTCAAGAAGTGGCAGAAGACATATCCTATGACTCCGCCGCTTTGGGTAAGTGTCAATATGTCGGTAAACGATCTCTCTAGCCCGGACCTGTTCGATTCGATCGCGGGGATCTTGGCGCAGGTAGGTATTGATCCGGCCGACTTCGTGGTAGAGATAACCGAGTCGATGCTGCTGCATGATACCAAGGAGACGGCGGACTTTCTCGGTCGGCTCAAGACGCTCGGAGTCGGGATGGCCCTTGACGACTTTGGAACCGCCTTCTCGTCGCTCTCCTATATTCGTCGCTTTCCGTTTGACCACTTAAAACTCGACATGTCTTTCACCTCGGAATTACCTCACTCGGCGCGTGGCATGGTACTTGTTCAGGAGATTTGTCACCTCGCGTCATCCATGAAGATGAAGAGCGTTGCCGAAGGCATCGAACGCAGCGAACAAGCCGACGCGTTGCGCGAGATCGGCTGCGATTACGGACAGGGGTACCTGTATTCCAGGCCGGTGTCGACCGGAGAATTCGAAATGCTTCTCAAGGCTCAAGACGCCGCGTCGGCGTAAGATTGCCAACTTGAGCCAACCGGTCGGGAACGAAAACCCGCCCCATGGCACTCGCTCGGAGCGACGACCAGAATTTCAAGATCGCAACGCTCTGCTTGGGCATCGGCGGGTCTGACTTGCTCGGCGAGGAACCGCTCTAAGCGCGCTTGTCGTCCCTTTTTGGTCGCGCTGCGCATTTCGCACCGTCGTTGGCCTGTAAAAGTCTATCGAGCACGGCGCTGCGCGATTTGTCCGAGCGAGATGACGTCGTGGAGCCCGGCTCTTCTGTATTGAGGGCCTACCCATTTGGATGATCGGGCTTGAGCACAAGTCAACAAGAGCCGCTTCTTCGCCCGTCATCCGGGGGAAAATGTCGCCGGACATTCTCGCGGCCGAGGCGCGAAGCGAAGCCAAAACGGCCCGACGCGGCGCCCTGGGCTCTGGTCGCGCAGCGATTCCACGTGTGAGATCCCTGTCGGATCTTCATGGGCTCCAAGCAAGGAGTTTTCCGGATAGACGCGCTGTTTTGGTGTGGGCGGGGTCTGGTGGGATTGCCTGCCGGGACCAAGTGCTGGCAAGTTCTGCGCCCATCAGGCCATGTGAAGATCGTTAGCGCTTCATGGGTAAGCGAACCACGGGATTGTGCGCCGTAATTTGCCCGGCCGCAAATCCGACCAGCCCCGAGTTTTATCAATGGACTTCGACTTTTATCGCGGCCAAATCGCGTGCTTGGGACCCTCAACCGCGTAATTGTTCCAAATTGGCGCCAAGTATTCCTGTGGCGAACTCTGCGCATGTGTATGATATGCCAGAGGTATGTTATTTGGATGGCCAGGCGAAATAGTAGCTGGCATGCACGGTTTTACCCGCCTTGGGCGCGATAAGTTAGAGCGAAGCGCGAGATCAAAGCAGGTCGGGAACTGGCCAAAACAATTGGTCGTGGGTCGGCTTGTGAAGGCAGTGCTCGGCGAGGTCGACTCGTAGAGGGAGTCAGCGGTTGGACGACGCTTCTGTGCAGATTTCCTGCAAGAGCCTTTGGAAGATATTCGGGCCAAAAGGATCGACCTTGGTGGGCACCGCCGATGCCGAGCTCTCCCCGGCGCAACTTCAGGACAAGACGGGCTGCGTCGTTGCGATACGCGACGTCTCCTTCGAGGTGCGCCGTGGCGAGGTCTTCGTAGTGATGGGACTTTCCGGCAGCGGCAAGTCCACCTTGATACGCTCGCTCACCCGTCTGGTTGAGGTCGACTCCGGAGAGATTGAGCTCTGTGGGACCGACGTGCGCAAGGCCGATAAGAACCAGCTCCGGGAGATCCGGCGCCATCGCGCTTCCATGGTCTTCCAGCAATTTTCCCTCTTTCCTCATCGCAAGGTGCTCGATAACGTCGCGTACGGCCTGGAGATCCAGGGAGTCAAGAAGAAGGAGCGCTACGCCCGTGTCGAGGAGCTATTGCGCGTGGTCGGCCTGTCGGGATTCGCTCATTCCTACCCGAATGAGCTGTCTGGCGGAATGCAGCAGAGGGTCGGTTTAGCTCGCGCTTTGGCGGTCGACCCCGATGTCCTCTTGTTCGACGAGGCATTCAGCGCGCTCGACCCCTTGATTCGGCGCGAGATGCAAGACGAAGTGATTCGCCTTCAAGAGCGGCTCCACAAGACGGTGGTGTTTGTCAGCCATGACTTGGACGAGGCTCTAAAGCTCGGAGACCGCATCGCGATTATGCGCAATGGCTCCTTCGTCCAGGTTGGAACCCCCGAAGAGGTGGTCGGGTCTCCAAGAGACGACTATGTCAGAGCCTTCACGCGCGACGTTTCGCGCGCCAAAGTTCTCACCGCCGGATGGGCGATGCGCGCGCGCACCACCACCATGGTGGCGCCGCCCGATGGAAGGATCGTTTCTGGCCAAACATTGTTGCAATCGGTTCTTCCGCTGGTACTTGAGTCCGAAGCGCCGCTCGGGGTGATCGATTCGGCGGGCACATTGGTGGGAACCCTTGACCGTGCTGACGTCTTAGCGGCCATCAACTCTGAGGGTTCTGAGTTCGCAGATTACGGCCAGAGGCGTGCGATGCCATTGGCTCAGTCGGCTCCGCCGGTGCAGGACATAGTTCCGTGACCTTGGTGACCGAGCCGCAACGCCCCATCGAAGCGGGCGAGTCTTCGGACGCGCCGTCTTGGGGCGCCACCGCTTCGCTTCGCCTCGCGGGTATGGCGCATGCGCGGTGGCTAGGGATAATAACTATAGCGGTGGCCGCTGGCATCGCAGGGTTGGTGAGCGGAACCGGACCCGGGTTCCCAATCCACTGGGTGACCGGGATCCAGGCCAGCTTTGACGCCATGGCGAATTGGATCACGGTGCATCAGACCTCGGCGCCGGTCATGGCGCATTTTCTCACTCCGCTGGGCAATTGGCTCGGGGATGGAGTCAACTGGATCTCCGACGCCCTTAACTTCCTTACCTGGCCTGGCGTTATCGCGGTCTTCGCGGGCAGTGCCTTGGTCGTTGGCAACTGGCGCTTGGCACTATTTGTAACCGTGGCAATGGCCTATTTTGGCGTGATCGGATTGTGGCCGGCATCGATGTCCACGCTGGCCCTAATGTCGGTCTCGGTATTGATCGCCGTGGTTGTGGGGATACCGCTGGGCATCGCCTCGGCATCGAACCGATATGTGGAGCACGCGATTCGCCCGGTGCTCGACTTGATGCAGATGCTTCCGGCGTATGCGTATCTCGTGCCGATAGTGCTGTTGTTTTCGATTGGGAACCCAGGCGGAATAGTCGCGACGGTGATCTACGCTACGCCTCCGGTCATTCGTCTCACCATGCTCGGCATCCACGGGGTGCCGATCGAGACTATCGAGGCGGGCAAGTCCTTCGGATCGAGTCGAATGCAACTTCTCACCAAGGTGCAGCTTCCTTTGGCGTTACGACCGATCATCATGGGTATCAACCAGGTGATCATGATGGCGCTTTCCGTGGTAGTGGTGGCATCGCTGATCGGCACAGGAGGGCTGGGGGACCCGGTCCTGCAAGCTCTCAACATCGTCGACGTCGGCGACGCCTTTACCGCAGGTGTTGCGATTGTGCTAATGGCGATGATACTT
>JAJYGZ010000341.1 GCA_021790495.1 Actinomycetes bacterium | reverse complement strand
ATGCTCCTCAGCTTGCGGAAGAACGCGGGCTATCGGTGCGCGAGACGTTCACGCCGACCGCGAAGGACTACGTCAGTCTTTTGTCGGTTTCATCCCAGTCCCACCAGGTGTCGGCAACGACGGGCGGACCGAGCAAAGAGGCGCGAATTGTCATGATCGACGGCCATCGTGTCGAGATCCCGCCGGCAACTCACATGCTTGTAGTTCGAAATGACGACGCGCCTGGAAAGATCGGTCTGGTTGGCACCACCCTTGGCGACGCGGGTTATTCCATCTCGTCAATGGCTGTCGGACCGTCCGACGACGGGTTGACCGCGCTTATGGTGCTCTCCCTTGGCCACAAGCCAACTGAGGAAATCGTCAACGCCATCTCGGCAGCCCCAGGGATTATCTATGCCAAGGCGGTCTCCTGCTTTTCCTAGTTGCGCGAATAGGCTGCACCGCGGACTCGGTGCGACGCCTTCACCTGTGCCAAGGCTCGCGGCACCGATGCCAAAATCATTCTTGACATCCGCCAGCTGACTCGACTGGTCTTGAAAACGACAGAGGATTCCAAGACGACGAATTGTACGCATCAAAGCCTTGGCCTGGATGAATTGGGTCGAATACGGTAGGGACATAGAATATAAACATGGAGTCGGCCAGTACCCCAAACACCGTAGATATTGCGCTACCAGATGAGAGCCGTGCCGATTTGATCGTACGGCGAATCCTCCGCATTCCTGACATGCTTCCAAAGCCTGCCCAACGCGACGCGGCCGAACGACTCTTCAGCCTTGCAATGATCGTATCTGGGCTGCGCTGCACCTTGAGCTATGTGATAGTTCCCTTCGTTTTGCCCGCGCTCGGTCTTGGGGCGGTAGCGGGAGTCGGACCCGCGATTGGAATTCCCATCGGAGTTGCGGCTCTCTACTTTGATGTAAAGGGGATTCGCCGCTTCTTTGTCGCCAGGCATCGCTGGCGCTGGCAAATGACCGGCATCTATCTAGCGGTTATCGCCCTCGTCACCTATCTAGTCGCTGTGGACCTGATAACGATCCTCTAGAGATGGTTCAGTCCATTCAGCACCAGCATCACCGCACCTACCGCGACTACTAACGAAGCCAAAAAACGAGACCTTCCCATCGGCTCCTTCAAATAAAGGGCACCGATTACCGCCGCGGCAACCACGCTCGTCTCTCTTAGGGCGGAAACCACCGCGAGCGGGCTGTGATCTTGCGCCCAAAGGATCCCCGCGTAGGCAAGATACGAAAGCACACCCGCCAAAACGCCCATGCGCCACCCCGCCTCGACGAGCGACGCTGAGCTTTTGTGCCTGGCGAAGGCAATTCCGGATGTGATCACAAATCCCTCCGCACAAAAGAGAAGGGCCGAATACGCCAACGGCGAACCCGATCGCCGCACGCCGAGTCCATCGATAAGGCTGTAGGCGGCAATCGTGATTCCGGTTGCCGCCGCCAGCAAAAGCGCACGCCGTTCAAGACTTTGACCGAGAGTGCGAAACTCGACCAAGCTAGCCAGGCCGACGGCTATCACTACGACACCGGCCACCTGAACCATGCTGAGCTGCTCATGAGCCAAGAAAAACGCGCCGCCCGCCACCAGCAAAGGGGCCATTCCCCGAGCGAGGGGGTAGACGCGATTCAGGTCTCCGTACCGGTAAGAGCTGAGCAATGTGAAGTTGTAAAGTGCCTGAACCATCACTGATGCCACCACGTAGGGAATCGAGCTCCGCGCCGGCAAGCCAAGAATTGCCACTCCGAGCAGTCCGATGACTCCGACGGTAGCATTTAACCAGAAAAAGACCAGGCCCTTGTCTTGGACACCCTTGGCGATAGCGTTCCAAGTGGCGTGCATAACGGCGGCGGAGATAACAACCGCGACCGCAAGGGGAGTGATGCCAGCTACAGTAATTCCCGCCTCCAATTCCAAGGCTGCACCAGTCTAACGAAGCGCTTCTTCTCCCAAGTGCCATTCCAAGACACGTTCACGGATACTCGGACCGATCGCGACTTGGTGAAAAAGCACCGGATAAACAACTCGCGTCGCCTCTCGCTAAATGCCGGCGGCGCATCGATTCCAAAGATCGCCTCCCCTACCTCGGCTCCTGACACCCGAGACAACTGGGCTACAAGCAAGCGGGGAGCCAACCCGGAAAAAATGGGCGGGCAGGGGCGCACGGAACCGACGCCTTCCCTGGGCGCTCCGGGCGCCGCTTGAGGTGGACACTGCGCGCATCAGGGAGCACCGCGCAAGATCGAGCACAATTTTTGGGTTGATACCTACGCCAGTTGCATGATTTTATGAAAATGCGCTAGTCTAAATTGCAATGGCAAAAATGATTTCTTTCGCGCTACTTCTAACCTGACAACGAGCTCGCTAACGCAAGCTCGTAGCAACCTCCTGTTCGCAAGAACCAGGGGGTTTTTTATTTGTCGGAAAGATTTGGGGCGACGAGACATCGGGCACCCGAAAAGAAAGGCCCATTATGACAGCGAGTATCGAAGAACAAAAGCTGATAATTTTTGACACCACGTTGCGCGACGGCGAACAATCTCCGGGCATCTCGCTTGATGCCAAGGAGAAGCTCGAAATCGCTGAGCAGCTGGCGCGTCTCAACGTCGACTACATCGAGGCCGGCTTCCCGGTGGCGAGCGAGGGAGACTTCGAAGCGGTTCGCCAGATCTCCGAGCAAGTTCACGGGCCGGTTATTACTGCCCTCTCGCGCACCCATCTCTCGGATGTCGACAGGTGCTGGGAAGCCCTCAAGCCCGCAGAGCGCGCCCGGATCCATGTCTTTATTTCCACCTCGCCAAGCCATATGGAAAACATGTTGAAGATGAACGAGGCCCAAGTTCTCGCCGAGACGCGCAGCGGCGTCGCGAGAGCACGAGGGTACACCGACGATGTCGAATTCTCCCCCCAGGACGCCACTCGTACCCCGCTGGACTTTATGATCGAAGTTCTCCAAGCGGCAGTCGATGCAGGAGCGACGACTCTGAATATCCCCGACACCGTAGGTTATGGCATCCCCTGGGATTTCGGCGCGCTAATCACCTACGTACGCAAAAACGTGAACGGGGTTTATATCATCTCCACTCACTGCCATAACGATCTGGGCCTCGCCACCGCCAATTCGCTTGCCGGCGTGCAGGCCGGTGCGCGCCAAGTCGAGGTGTGCGTGAATGGCCTCGGCGAGCGTGCTGGAAACGCCGCCTTGGAAGAGGTCGTCATGGCGGTCAAGATCCGACCCGACCAGTTCCCTGGAATCACTACCGGAATCCGCACCGAAGAACTCGCGAGAACTTCCAGACTCGTCTCTCGGCTAACCGGATATCCCATCCAATACAACAAAGCCGTGGTGGGCCGCAACGCGTTCGCTCACGAGTCAGGAATACATCAACATGGAGTCTTGGCTGACCGTTCCACCTATGAAATCATCGACGCCGAGACCGTAGGCCAAAGGAGCTCGCAGATCGTCTTAGGAAAACATTCCGGGCGTCACGCGTTTTCCGAGTCGCTCGCCAAAATGGGAATCACCATCCAAGGCGACGCCCTCAACTCCGCGTTCAAGCGCTTCAAGGAGCTCGCAGATCGCAAGCTCGACATCACCGAAGCCGAGCTCGAGGCGATCGTGGCCGAAGAGCTCGGCACGGTCTCGACCGATGCCTACACCCTTGAAGAGCTGAGCGTGACCGGCGGAACCGTTGGTACCCCGCAAGCCCGAGTGGTACTTTCGTCTGCTTCGGGACGGGTTGAGGCATCCGCGGAAGGCAACGGAATGATTGACGCGGCTGGCCAGGCGATTCAAAAGGCGACTTCGGTGCAAGCGAACTTGATCGGATTCGCGGTTTCGTCGATAACCGGCGGAGTCGACGCCTTGGGAGACGTGGTAATTCAGCTCGAATCCGACGGCATAAAGGTATCGGGCAAGGGCATCTCTACAGACGTCGTGGAAGCTTCGGCCCGCGCATATCTCAATGCCATCAACCGGCTGCAGCGCGCCCTCTCCCGCCGGGAGGTAGCGGCACACGACGTTGGACCGTAGCATCTTTGCGACGCTTGCCGGTGTCACCGAAAAAGGGGCTCCGCCCTTCGGCGATACCGGCGCTAAAATGCGTCTCTGGCGTATTACGGCCTTGATCCCGTTCTCTAGTTATCGGGCAAAGCCTTAGTCAAGTAGATACGGGAGCCGGAATCGGCAAACTCGGCGGCCTTTGCGGCCATTGCTTGGGCGATCTCGCTTTTGGATTCGGCGGAGAGCTTTCTCGAAAGCGCCATCGAACAGAATTTTGGCCCGCACATGGAACAAAAGTGCGCCCTCTTCGCCGCAGGCGCCGGGAGAGCCTCGTCGTGGTACGATCGCGCGGTCTGGGGGTCGAGGGCCAAAGCAAACTGGTCTTCCCAACGAAAATCGAATCGCGCTCTTGAAAGCGCCAGGTCTCGCTCCGCGGCGCCGCGGTGGCCCTTGGCGAGATCAGCCGCGTGAGCGGCGATCTTGTAGGCAATCATTCCGGCCTTGACATCTTCGGCTCCGGGAAGCCCAAGATGCTCCTTGGGGGTCACGTAACACAGCATCGCCGTGCCGTGGCTGGCGATCATCGCCGCCCCTATCGCGGAGGTTATGTGGTCGTAACCCGGAGCGATATCGGTGGTTAGCGGCCCCAAGGTGTAAAAGGGCGCGTCGTGGCACCACTGTTTTTCCATGGCGACGTTTTCGGCGATCAGATGCATCGGGACATGCCCGGGGCCCTCCACCATCACCTGCACCCCGTGACCATGTGCGATTTCGACCAACTCGCCCAAGGTACGAAGTTCTGCGAATTGAGCTTCGTCGTTGGCATCGGCGATCGAACCCGGGCGAAGGCCGTCCCCGAGCGATAGCGAAACATCGTAACGAGCGGCGATCTCGCAAAGTTCGTCGAAGTTCTCATAAAGGAAGTTCTCCCGGTGGTGCGCCAGACACCATGTAGCCATGATCGATCCGCCCCGGCTCACGATGCCAGTCACCCTCGCGGTCGTCAGCGGAATAAAGCGCAGCAAAAGCCCGGCGTGGATAGTCATATAGTCCACTCCGTCCTCGGCTTGGGAGATCACGGTCTCCTTGAACGCCTCCCAACTGAGGCGTTCGGGATCCCCCCCTACCCTCTGAAGAGCCTCGTAAATAGGAACCGTGCCGAGGGGAACTGGCGAATTACGCAATAAAGCGCCACGAGTGGCGACGATGTCGCGCCCGGTAGAGAGATCCATCACGGTGTCCGCGCCGTAACGGATCGCTTGGCGCAATTTGGCTACCTCGGCGTCAATATCCGCGGAGACCGACGAGTTGCCGATGTTGGCATTAACCTTGACCAGAAATCGCGATCCGATAATCATCGGCTCGCTCTCGGGATGATTGACATTCGCTGGGATTATCGCGCGGCCCGACGCCACCTCGTCCAGCACCACCGAGATGTCGACTCCTTCGCGAATGGCGACGAACTCGATTTCACGCGTGACGATCCCGGCGCGGGCATAAGCAAGTTGTGTCACCGGGCGCGATGCAGCCTTT
>JAJYGZ010000323.1 GCA_021790495.1 Actinomycetes bacterium | reverse complement strand
TCTTATAGACGTGCCCGAGACACTTGGCCCCGTGATGCGAACCTAGTCAGCGTCCGCTTGCCGTGCAGACACATACCCGATTACCATCGGGGTCGGCGAGAACGGTAAACGACGGTGCTTGGGTATCGTCGACGACGGATCCTCCGACGGCCACCGCCGCGGCAATCCTTTCGTCGGCCACCTCAGGGGCCAGCCAAAGATCGAAGTGCCAGCGCTGGCGCGGAGTCTCGTGTTCAGAAGTGCCTTGGAACCACATGGCCGGAACCCGTCCGGTGGGGTCAAAGATCGAGTCATAGATTTTGTTGTCGAGACTGCCGGTGAGCAGGACCGACCAGAACGGTGAGATGCTGTCCTCGTTAGCGGTGTCAAGCGCTATCTCGAGCTGGGTCACAAAGGCGGGTTGAGCTACGAGCCCGTACTCCCGGGCGATCTCGCTGATTTTGCCCGCCATATCGATGTCTTTTTGGGTAACCCATAGGCCGTCTTCATGGGTACACAACGAGAGGTCGATGACGTCAAAGGTCAGTTTCAGGTCGGGATGGTGATTGTCGGCTTCGGCGACTCGTGCCACCGCCGAGACGAACGCCGCCGCAACGACGTAGTTAGGAATTGAGTATCGCGCGTGCAGTCCCTGAGCCAGCCTTCGCCATTCGACCAGGCCTGCATCCAAGATCTGCTGGTTGCTGAGTCTCTCCACGGCTTAAAATTATCACCATGAGCCACTTGAAATAACCAGATACCCCGAGGAGCTCCGGTTGCGCTTAACCATCGCACTCGAGTTCGGGTTCCGAATCGCGTCTAAAGATTCGACAACTCGGGTCTTGGGCGCCGCTGCGCGACACAGTTGTTGAAAGGTCGATTACACAACTCAAAATGCGCCGCTCCAAATGCGGCGAGGCACGGATCACGATGAGTATTCATGTGAACCTCGGTGACTTTGGAGAATTAGTTCACCGATGGCAAGCCCTCCCTTCACCTGACCTATCCGTTATACTTTACAGTATGACTTACCGTGTCGGACCAAAAGGACAGGTTGTAATTCCTAAGTCGATGCGCGACAAATTGGGTATCATCCCCGGTGACGAGGTTGTCTTTGTCCTTGAGGAGCACGCAGTACGGATGGAACCTATCCATGTCAAGCCAAGCCTGTTAGGGACGCTTGCGGGTTTTGGGCTGACGGCTGAGCTAGAAGCTGATCGTCGCAAGGAAACGTATCGATGACCGACTGCCTGGACTCGTGGGCGATTTTACGCTGGCTAGAAGGCGTAGAACCGGCAGCGAGCCGTGTGGAAGTCGCCTTGGCATCTGGCCCGGTAATGAGTTGGATCAACCTTGGAGAGGTCGCTTACATCGTTGAGCGCCTAGCTGGCGCGCTTCGATCCCGACAAGTTGTCACGCAGCTTAGGCACCAGCTCACCCTGGACCTGCCTACGGAGACTCGGGTCCTAGAGGCAGCTCGCATAAAGGCGGTCCATCCCATGGCCTATGCGGATGCTTTTGCCGTAGCGACGGCGATCGCACACGACTGTACCCTTCTAACGGGCGACCCGGAGATTCTTAACGGCGATCCCACTTGGCCTACCTTGGACCTCAGGTCCTAGGCTCGCGCGCGTCTGTGAGCATACCCAGGGCTATTCGGGAATTTGCGTCGACAGGCAGAATGGGTGACCGGCCGGGTCGGCCAGGACGCGGTACCGGTCAGGAGCCGGCTGCTCGCTAGCTCGTGTCGCTCCGAGCCCTAGCGCTTCGGCCTCCGCCTGATCGAGATCGTCGACGGCAAGGTCGAGATGCATTTGCTTGGGGAACGCCGCGTCTGGCCAAGTAGGAGGCTGGTAGTCGTTGACACGCACAGCGGTGAGCCACACACGATCGGTCTTGACCGCTGCGAACGTCTCGCTTATGAAGGCTATCTCTCCGCCAAGCAGTTCTGCCCAGAAAGTCGCAAGCACAGTTGGCGAATCGCAATCGAGTGCAATCGATCCGAGGCGAGCTCGCGGCATCAGAGTTATCTTATCGCCTTACGTCAGATAACGATTGAGCTTGCTCAAAGATCGGATGCTACGACGGCCGACAAATTCTCGTTGGGGGGCTCACAGTTGTAATACCGCTAACACTCAAAGCCATTTGGACCGCCATCTTCTAAGAACCGGAAACTAGCGCGATTGAGGCGCCTAGCGCAATTGGCATCTCGCCATTTGGGCGAACCACGACTCCGTTCAGTTGCACCTCCTCAATCGCAGCGATGGCGGCAATCAGGCGCGATAGGTTCACCACAGCCTCCACTAAGGAGCCAATCGCATACCCTTGGTGCAGTCGCCCCGAGATAATCGCAGATCCCACCTGGGTCCTAGCGAGCAACGCAAGGGCGCGATCCTTGGAAACGGGGGCGATCGCCATGACGGAGTCCGGCTCGGACCCGACCCAGCCACCCTTGCTCGCAGCCGTAACGACCGGACCGTAGTGTGGGTCGCGGCGTGCGCCCAAGTTCATCTCCGGGCCACTCGGTATCATCGGCTCGACGACGAAGCCCTCGATATGAGAGCCAGGAACTAGCGCGGCCACCTTTCCGATCATCTCATAGGCCGCGGATTCCACCGACGAAGCGCTTCCAAGCCCGAGGCGAACACCCCCAGCTTGGGAACGAGACGAAACTTGTGGCGAAACGACTTTGAGGGCAACCGGAAATCCTATTGCGGTGGCGCTACGACCAGCATTCTCTGGGGTATCGACTTGCTGCGCGGGAACCACGGCAATTCCTATGCTCGCGAGAAGCTCGCGGGCTTCGGATTCTTCCAGATGTAGACTCCCGGTCCGCTTGGCAACTAGCGCAAGAATCCGAGCCCGGGTCGAGGCCGCGAGTTGCTTGGGCAACAACGGTCGCGGCGCTTCAAGAAGGCTATGCAACTCGACCAGCCTCGCTATCAGAGCGATTACCCGGGTCGGATCCGGCGCAATCACCACGCCAGCGCGACGCAGCATCTCGGCCATGGGAGCCGAGGTAAATCCGACTAGGAAAAACTTCGCCGAGTACTGTCGCGCCAATTCAGCGATCCTGGTCAATGCAGTTTCACCGAGCGAGCTAGCGGCAGCCGTATGCCCGAGAAATATAACGAACCCGTCGTACATCGAGGTCGCGCAAAGACGCTCCAAAAAACTCCCAGCAATGCTTGCGTCATTCAGGAATTGGCCGGTGAAGTCGATCGGGTTCGTCACCGACGCATACGGGACCAGGCTTTTGAGCTCGCTCTGAAGCAACTGGCTAGGTTCCGGGAGTTCAAGGCCGACTTCAGTCGCGCTGTCGGCCATAAGAATCCCGGCACCGCCCGAAACTGACATTAGGCACAGTCTTGGCCCCACCATTGGACCGCCGAGCGCGCAAGCTTCGACCAAGTCCAACAACTCTGCCAGATCGGCGGCTCGAAAGGCGCCATGGCGTTCCAATACCGCCGAGAAGACCGCGTCATCGCCGGTCACCGAGCCGGTATGGCTCATTGCGGCGCGCTCTCCGGCTTTGGTACGCCCCGCCTTTAGAAGAACAACGGGCTTTTTCGCGGCGTGCGCCATCTCCAGTGCGCGCGCCAAAGCCTGCGCGTCTTGAACGCCTTCGACATAGCCGGCTATCACGTCGATCTCTTTAATTGCCACCATGTATTCGATGCACTGAGCGACACCCAGAGCCGCCTCGTTACCCGTCGCGACCCAAAGATGTACGCCAAGGGAGCGCTGGCGAGCCAGGCTGAGGAAATATGTCCCGAAAGCGCCGCTTTGGCAAGCGAACCCGACATTTCCCACCGGAATCGTCCCTAATTCAAAGGCTGCGCTGAACGAGGCCACCGCGCCAATAGCCGGGTTGATCATGCCCAGGCAATTCGGTCCGAGCAAGGTGATTTGCGCGGCTTTGGCGGCCGCCACCAACTCCTCTTGCGCGATTCTGCCAAAGTCACCCACCTCGGCGTAACCCGAGGAAAATACCACCATGGCCCTCGCGCCCGCCCGCGCGGCGTCTGCGAGAACCTCCAGAACGTAGGGCGCAGCCAAGGCCACAACCACGAGATCCACGGCCTCGGGCAAGCTAGCGATGCTGGGGTAACACTTCAGCCCGAGCACCTCGGGGTATTTCGGGTTAACCGGATAGATCTTTCCCTGGTAGTCCGCATTCAGGCTGGATTGGATAGGGCGCCCCCCAATTCGAGTGGGATCGTTTGAGGCGCCAACAATCGCCATCGACCGGGGCGAAAATAGCGGATCCAAGGACAAATTCGTCATCATCGATCAAGCATACGCAACACGAGCGGGACCCAGTAATACTCTTGGGGCCATCCGCGGCGTCCTGGAGTAATGCCACTGAGGCGACCTATTGCATCCTGCTGCGCGACATTTGTGATGTCACAACCCTTGGGGCCCGCGAGCGCTGGAATTTCTCGGCTTGCATCGCAGGGACAACTACGCTAAGTTGGCGATGGATACATCATTGAATGCTAATGCATTCAATGATTTCACTTGTGCGTTTCGGGCACTTGCCCGTACGCCCTGTCGCAATCGAGAAGACAACGCTTGGCTGACAAAACTAGGCGAGGGAGACTGGCAAGGTAGGCGATTCGGCATCATGGGATCGAACAAGGCAACGCAGCCCAATCCGGGCAGTTCACGGACTCCAAGCCCCACCGCGCGGGCGCGTGCCCGCCAACGTCTCCGTCCAGCCGCCTCCGAACGTGCCTACCAGCTCGCGAAAGGCAAAATTCTCAATGGCGCCTATCCGGGTGGCGAACTGATTTCCGAGGGCGAAATAGCGGAAGTTCTCAAGGTATCGCGGACCCCAGTGCGTGAAGCGTTTCTCAAGCTCCAGTCCGAAGGCCTGCTCAAGTTGTACCCCAAAAAAGGGGCAATGGTCGTGCCGGTTTCCAACCACGAGATCGAGATGGTATTTGAAACACGCCTCGTCCTCGAACGTTTCGCAGCGGAGAAGATCATCGGCGCAAGTTTCGGCTTTCGCGTAGCTGACACCATGGACGAGATGATCGCTCGGCAAAGAGAAGCGCTGGACCGAGACGACCTTGAGGATTTTGTCCACCTCGATCGCGAAATTCATAACTTCATTCTTCACGCTGCCGGCAATTCGATCTTGTGCGACCTCTATGCCTCGATGCGTGACCGTCAAATCCGGATGGGAAACGTCCTGCTGTATCTCAGTCCGAGTCGAGTGCAGCATATCCTCATTGAACACGACGAGATCGCCGACCTCTTCCGAAAAGGTGAACTCGAGCCGCTACTTGTGGCTACCGCGGCACACGTACGCGGAACCCGCGACGCTCTGATCGGCTGATCAGCGCCAGCTATTCGCGCGTAGCGATTTCAATCAAAGATGCCCATGCATAGACCTCGGCAAACAGCGCGTTGGTCACTCGAATAGGAAAAGCCGAGCTGCGGGGACCCCGAGCCGATAAGTGCTCCCGATCATGAACTCGCCTCCGAATCCTTGCTGGGGCCGTGCGAGAACGGTTTGCGAACTCAATTCGAACTGCAACTCCCCAGTCCACGGGGTTTGCTTAGCGGATACCAACTTCCCGGTGGCGATCTCG
>JAJYGZ010000251.1 GCA_021790495.1 Actinomycetes bacterium | reverse complement strand
CGAGCAAGCGGCGGGCAGCGCCAGCGGTGATGAAAGAGAGGCGGCTCTGGTAAGCGAGGTTCTCGCCAGCTTTGGGTCCACCGAAGACCTCCGCCTTAGGGAAGTCCTCAAGTCCCTAGTCAAGCACTTGCACGCCTTTGTTCGAGAGGTGCGGCTTAGTCCCTCGGAGTGGGAGGCCGCGATCGAGTTTCTCACCGCAGTTGGCGATATCACCACCGAACGGCGTCAAGAGTTCGTGCTCCTCTCGGACGTGCTGGGGATCTCGATGCAAACCGTCATGGTTAATTCTCCCCCGAATCCCGCCGTCTCAGAGTCGACCGTTTTGGGTCCATTCTTTGTGGCAGGTTCGCGGCGCTTTGAGAACGGTGAAGATATCTCCGGAGGCGCACCGGGACTTCCGTGCTGGGTTGAGATTCAGCTTCAAGATGAATCGGGCACCGCAGTCCAAGGGGCTCGAATCGAGGTCTGGGGCGCCGATGCCGAGGGACTTTATGACGTTCAGTACGGCGATGCGGCTGTATCAAATCGCGGATACCTTAATTCGGACAGCGACGGGAGAATTTCGTTTTGGGGAATCTTGCCCAAGGCCTACGGAATTCCGACCGACGGTCCGGTGGGCAAGCTCCTTGCGTCAGCCGGGCGCAGCGAAATGCGCCCGGCGCATATCCACTTTCGAATCACTTCGCGGGGATATTCGACCCTGGTCACCCATCTCTTCGCGGCTGGGGATCCTTATCTGGCCAGTGACGCCGTCTTTGGGGTGCGCCCGTCGCTGGTGGTGGATTTCGAGGAGCACCGCGCCGATGAGACCCCACCAGGGGGTGCTCAAGTTGGCGAGCGGTGGTATTCGATGCGCCATACCTTTGTCTTGGCCAGATCGCAAGATTGACTCCGATCCGTGTTTGGAGAATCTGGGTGACTCGGGTCTGCTCCGAGTGATTCGGCGCTCGGAGTACTTCGAGGCCGGGCGTCGCGCCAGGTTTGGTTGCCGTGGATCCGCCGGCATCTACCTGGTTGGGCGAGGTTGCGCCACCAAAGCGCAGCGGTGATCGAGCACCCCGTGATCCCGCGTGGGGCCTTGGTGTCGCAATTTCGATAAACGCCAGTCCGGCGATCACGGACTCGGTAGATCAACGCAGCGCGGATACGCGAATCCAGAGCGCTTGTGTCCTCCATCGGGACGCTTTTTTGGTTAGGGTGTTGTTTGGGAAGTGGCGGCGAAAGGGTGAATATGGCAGTTGTCGAGACCGTGCGTGGAGCAATCGATTCACGAGACCTCGGCTTTACCTTGATGCATGAGCACATCTTCGTGCTGTCGCCCGAGATCCAACAGAACTTTCGCACAGAATTTGGCGACGAGGATGCGAGGATCGCCGACGCGGTGTCGCGGCTGAACCAGCTCGCGACTGCTGGTATCGACACCATTGTCGACTTGACGGTGGTTGGCCTCGGCCGGTTCATTCCCCGGATCCAAACGATCGCATCTCAGGTGCATCTGAACATAATCGTGGCCACGGGTCTCTACACCTATAACGATGTTCCATTCTATTTTCAGAATCGTGGCCCCAAGACCTTGATTGGCGGGGAAGAGCCCCTGGTAGAGATGTTTGTCCGCGATATTGAAGAGGGAATTGAAGGCACTGGGGTCAAGGCTGGCATTCTCAAGTGCGCCACCGACTCGCCGGGTGTCACCAGAGGCGTCGAACGGGTGCTACGTGCGGTTGCCGTGGCCCACCGGCTAACTGGTGTACCGATTTCAACGCACTCCTATGCCTTTGGTCGCACCGGTATCGACCAACTGGGAATCTTTGAAAAAGAAGGGGTCGACGTTACCAGAGTTGTCATCGGCCACTGTGGAGATAGCAATGATGTGGGTTATCTTCGCGAGCTTGCTGATACCGGGTGCTACTTGGGAATGGACCGCTTCGGCTTCGATTTGCGCCTTCCGTTCGAAGAGCGGGTCGCTACGGTCGTCAAGATGTGCGAGCTCGGATACAGCGCGAATATGGTGCTCTCCCAAGATGCCTCTTGTCACAATGATTGGCTCGACGACGCGGTTGTGGCGTCCAAAATGCCTCGCTGGGACTACTTTCATTTGAGCAACGACGTGATTCCCGAATTGCGCCGACGCGGAGTTACTCAGGGTCAGATCGACGAAATGACCATCGACAATCCCCGCAAGATCTTTGAAGCCAATAGCCGGTACTGATTCGGGTTTTACGCGCCCTCGGAGGGCGCCTTAAAGCGGAACTTCGAGCTCCGTGTAGTTAGGGCGGCAAAGGCAGTTCCTGGGCGAAGTCGCGCTCGGTATGCCGTTAAGCTTCTTCCCGTTAGCGCACCAAAAGCGAGTCCCGTGGAGTACGCCAGGTCATCGATGACTGCCATTATGGCCGACGGCGTGGCTTCGATGGCGCTAGAGATCGTGACGGGTCTCGCTTCCGATGCCATGGCATCTAAAAATGCGATGCCCGCTCTCAAGGCGAGAAGTCTCGCGGTGCGACTCCTGAGCCGAGATGAGAATATCGAGGCGAGACCAAGGGGTGCGAATACGGCCCGACCGATCATTTGGAGCTCGTTTTGAAGGGATCTGAGCACCGCTTGCGCGCTTGACGTGTTGAGTGCGACCGTTACCCCCTCGGGGAGACGCGCCCTCAAGGCGCGGTGCTGCTTTAGCAAGAGGGCGCTTCGAACCAACATTGATACACCGGGCATTACCAACGCCGCGATTGAGATTTCGTCGCCGTTAAAGTGCACCACGCGGTCGGGATGTACGCGTGCCAAGGGCGTTGCCGAAGCCCCATAGTGGAATCGTTGGGCAACAAAGTCGAAAAGCTTTGCGCGAGGATCGTGGGTCGGGCCGCTTTCACCGGAATAGTATCCGATTGCGCCCGACGCTATTGCCCGGGTGACCAGATCGACATCCTCGCCGTAGCGAAAGTTTTCACAGAAACCGCCAAGCGCATCGAAGAGTTCAGCCCGTATCGCCAGGAATGCCGAGGGAACGTACCAAATTTGACCGGTTCCATCCATCAGAGCAGGATTCGGTCCCATGTCAAGCGGGGAGTGCGACGCCTCGTAGCGGGCTATCAATTGCGCGACACGGCCGTTCATCCCGGCGTGTCCGGACCGAACTCTCGGTGCCGCGAAGCCCAGGCCTGCCTGGCAGGCTGCAATTGCCGTGGCGGCGGCATTGGCACAGCCCAGATGTAGATCGGCGTCAATAAAGACGAGTACCTGGGTATTGGCCCCCGCGAGTTTGGCTCCGGCATTGCGGGCGGCCGCAGGCCCGAGGTTGGCTGCCTGTCGATGGAGATTCGCGCCAAAACGTGCGGCTATTGCGACCAGTTGATCAGCGTCATCGCTGCAGTCATCGACCACGATGACCTTCCCGAGGCCTTCCAACTCCGCAAGGGAACCGAGCAGTCGCTCGAGACCTGACGGGTTGTTGTAGATCGGGATCACTGCCGTGGCTAGTCCAAGGTCACGGTTTGCATCGAGAAGTTCGAGAGAGAGCGAACCGTGAGCGGCGATTCGATCAAATAGCGTCGCCTCTTCTTGCGATGTGGCGACGACCGCGTGCGCTAGAGCCTTTCCGCAAGCGCTCGCCCCAATGGGGCTGAGGCGCAGAGCGGCATTTGAGCTCCGAAACACTAAAAAGTCGCCAATTAACTTGGCGCCAGTGATTCGGAGCCCAACCGAGGCTGGGAGCCTCTCAATCAAAAGCGATCAGGCCACGAAGGTTGTGTCCATCGCGCAAGTCCTGGTATCCTTGGTTGACCTCGCTAAGGCTATAGGTGCGTGTGACGAGTTCATCGAGTTTGACCACCCCGTCCATGTAGAGATCGAGGATCCGCGGGATGTCGAAGCGGGGATTGGACGATCCGAAGAGCGCGCCGCGAAGCTGCTTTTGGTAAAGAGTGAGATCGAGCAGGCTCATCTTCACATCGCTTTGGTTATACGGCGCAATCGAAGTCATTACCGCGATTCCGTTTTTCCCCAACAGCGCCATCGCGCCCGCGATAAGACCACCCTCGCCAACGCCGGCGCAAATGATCACAGAATTAGCCATATTATTCCTGGTGAGTTCTTGCACCAGAGCGAACGCTTCATCGGTGTCCTTAGCGCTGTGGGTGGCGACGAAGAATTTTGCGCCGTCTCGACGCGCGGCCAGTGGGTCCACCGCGACGATGTGCTCGGCGCCGGCCATGCGGGCGCCCTGTATCGCATTGGTGCCTATTCCTCCCGCGCCAATGACTACCACCACGTCCCCGGCTCGTACTTCTGCGGCGTAGATAGCCGACCCGATTCCGGTGGTAACTCCGCAACCCACCAGCGACGCTTTTTCCAGAGGAACATCGTTGCGAACTTTGATTGCCGAGGACTCGTGCACCACCACAAAGGGAGAAAACGTGCCCAGACAACACATGGTGCCAATGCCCTTGCCTCGCGCAGTAATGCGCTGGCCACCAGCGACCTCCTGGCCGGACATGATCAAAGCGCCTAGGTCGCACAAGTTCTGGTGCCCCGAGGAACACGCCGCGCACCTGCCGCAAGAGGGGATGAAGCCAAGCACCACATGGTCGCCCTCCGAAAGGTTGGTAACCCCGGCGCCGACCGCCTCGACGATTCCGGCGCCTTCATGCCCTCCTACGATTGGCAGCACGGCTGGGAGGTCGCCGGTCACGAGGTGTTCATCGGAGTGACACAGCCCAGAAGATGCCAGCTTTACACGGACCTCACCAGGGAGCGGATCCGCCAGCTCTACCTCTTCGACTTGCCATTTCTCGTTTTGGCCCCACAGAATCGCAGCTTGTGTTTTCATTGGTCCCCCTTGTAACTAAATGTCTTGCGATAACGAAGATTCGTTGTTGCATCTACCGATGCTAGACCTACTTGGAATTCGGAATTGCCGATATTGCGGCCCGGCATAGCTTTGGACGGGGCACGCATTGATGGAGCTGCAAATGCGCCCCCGAACTTGACATGATCTGTTGGATCCTTTCCTTGTCGGTGGATCCGTTCGCGGCCTGGCGATAAACATTTAGGTTCGCGATTCGACGACTTCAACGGCCGTTGACTTGAGTGCCGATTATGCCTTCGCCGAGAACGTCTTTGAGATCACGTGGCCCCTATCGGTTTTAATTCCGCGCCTAGCCGCCCGGTCGGCCTTGGATTCGCGACCGGCAATGATGCGGGGGCTTCGGTGCCGAGTCGATCTCGGACAAACCGACGTCACTGGAGATCTTTATCTGTCAGGTGCGGGTGTGGCAGCCGAGGTCGCGCCACTGGATCGTGACACGACGGGCAAGTTTTCGCAAATAGCGGTAGCCAAATTTAGGCCGCCCTTTGGTGCGCCAAGTTAGGCTCTCATTCAAGAATCCCGAGTATCTGGAGTGAGACTTGAATTCATTCGTACATCTTCACAACCACACCGAGTACTCGATGCTCGATGGTGCCGCGAGGATCGGAGAAGCTCTCGATAAAGCCACCGCGGATGCACAACCGGCCATGGGTATCACCGACCACGGCAACATGTACGGCGTTCTCGAATTCTATAAAGAGGCGAATCTACGCAATATCAAGCCGATAATCGGTATCGAGGCCTACATGGCTGGCGCGAGTCGATTCGATCG
>JAJYGZ010000279.1 GCA_021790495.1 Actinomycetes bacterium | reverse complement strand
GCGCGTAGGCGTCAGGAAAATCGGAATCGCGCCGCACATCATGATCGCGTGCAGAATCGATTTATGGCAATTGCGATCGACCACCACCACGTCGCTGCAACCCATCAGGCCAAGGTGATAGGCGATAGAGGTGCCCCCGACGCCGCCTCCGATAACTACAACTCGCGCGGAGCTGGGCAGCTCATTCATGGTGGGTTCCTTTCATGCTCGGCGTTCTGGCTGGTTTCGGATGCGGCCCGCGAGCGTAGCCGCAACTTTGGAAAGTTTGGCGCTGCTTTTCACTGCGCAACCTCGGGCCGCGCCGGGTTCGTGCGGATAAAAAGCTTGGAGATGGTCTCATAGCTCGCCATTGACAGAGAAGGGATCGCGAGGCGGCCGACCGCATAAAGAGGAGCTGGATCGCCGACCACGACGGGAAGCATTCCGGCCCGTTCGGTGGCTTCAACCCCGAAGCTTGAGTCTTCAAAGACCACGATCGATTCTTCGACACTGGTTGTGGCGGAGCGCTTCATCAGAGGCGCCAAGATTCTGGCAGCGGTCAAGAAACCCTCGGGGTCGGGCTTGCCATGCTCTACGTCTTCGGTGGTGATGATGGCCTTGAAATAGTCGAAGATTCCCGCAGCGCGAAGAGCGGCATGCACCTCGGCCCTTGCCGCACCTGTTACCAGCGCGATAGGGACCGCCTTCGCGATGGCTTCAACGAATGCCACGTTGCGGGGATAGATCCTGGGCGTGTTAAGGACTTCATCGCAATAGCGCGAGATTTTCTGGCTAAGAAGCGATCTCTCGAGCTCCTCGTGATCGCTTAGGCCGCACCTGCTTAGGGCCCTGGAAATTATCTCTGGGTCGCTGAGTCCGGCCAGGTTCTCAAAATAATCCGACCTCGTCAATTCGTAACTGAGCTTTTCGCTAAAGAGGCTTGCGTATATTTCGTACAGCAGGGGTTCGTCCTCGGAAAGAGTCCCGTTAAAATCAAAGATTGCGCCCCGAAGCGGAAGATGTCTGGCAATTGAGTTGTCACTTATCGGGTGCAATGTCGTCACTTCCCGTAGCCCATTGATCGGCAGCATAAAAAGTCTAGACCATTATCCATGCCCGAGAGGATGGCTTGGCTCATTGGCGAGGCGGGCCATCCATGGCTTGGCGGCGAGACCCTCATCAGTGGTTGCCAGTTGAGTCGGCTATGCTCGCGAGCAGCCTGGAAAAGTCGGCCGAGTTGAACTCCGCAACGGCCCTATCGAACTTCTCGGCTCCCCAGGCGAGAAAGTCGAACTCAATTTCGGCCACGGAGGCTTGAATCGACGCCCAAAGGGTCCAACCATACTTTGACATCAGGCCCCAAAGGCGCGCCCGGGCCAGCAACGCCTCATCGAAGCGTCCATAATATGCTTCGCAGAGTTCTCCAAGTTGGGCCAACGACAGGTTCGACTCGCTCCATATGTTGCCGATCTCGAAGCTCGGCTCGTTGTTGCCTGAGTATTCGTAGTCGATGATGCGAATCTGGTTTCCGTCGTCTATGAAGTTCTCGGCGAGCAGATCGTTGTTGCACGGCACTAGGCGTTCTTTGTTGATCTCAAATACCCGTTCGATGTCAGCTACCGAGTCGGCAAAGTCCAAATACTGGTCGGGAAGATAAAATCCGCGCGCCGCCACGATGTCTAGATAACGGCGTTGTATCTCGAACATGTTGAAATTGGAGGCAAATGGCCGCGCCGAGTGCAGACGTAGGCATGCTCGGGCGATTCGGCCCAGTAGGTTGCCGCCGGAGAGGTCGGCGGCCGAGAGAGTCTTGCCATCTATGTATTCCACCACCAAGACGTTGGGATCATCAAGATATTCGACAACCCTGGCGCCGACCCCAGTGTCAGCTGCGGCGATCGTGTTGTAGCGTTCGTTGTCTCGATCGATCGCGAGCAAAGTCGAGCTCGGTGAAGAGATGCGCACTACAAAGCATCCATTTGTGGTTTGGATTTTGAAGTTCGTGTTCGTCAGGCCCCCTGACAAGCGACTCACCAAGAGAATTTTGTCCCGCAGGATACCGAGGCGGTCTCCCAAGGATGCGAGTTCTCGGGGAAGTTCTGAACCGACGGCGGTGACTTCTTGGCCCTGGTCATCGACAGAGTTCACTGCGGGCCTCCTATCTGTCGCCGCCCATCGTAGTATGGAGTCGCACCGAAGACGAGAATGTTTGAAGAAGTGAGAAATGCGCTCATGACCGATTCAGCTCTTTCAGGAACGTTGGTAATCGAGAGGGAGTCTCGGATACCCCCGTACCAGCAGATCGAACAAGGTTTGATAGACGCAATTGCTGATGGCCGACTTAAGGTAGGCAAGAGGCTTCCACCGGAGCGAGAGCTTGCGGGCGAGCTCGGCGTCAGCCGGATGACTCTTCGCCACGCTCTCGCCACGCTCGAATCGCGGGGATTGGTAGTAAGGGTATTGGGGCGCAACGGCGGAACCTACGTTCAGGAACCGAAGATCGTTTGCGACCTTACCATGCTGGTTGGTTTTACCGAACAATTGAGGCGCAACGGCGTGGTAGCCGGCACCAAGGTAGTTTCGGCCTCCGAGATTGCGGCGGCGGGTGACGTAGCTGAGGCGCTGGGGATCGCAGTGGGCACCGCAGTATTTGAGGTTGAGAGAATTCGCCTGGCGAATGACCTGCCAGTCGCGTTGGAGAAATCCTACTTTCCTGCCCACCGCTTTGTTGGAATGCTCGATGAGGACATGAGCGGATCGCTCTACCAGCTTCTTGACAGCAAGTACGATAAACGACCAGTAGCGGCCACCGAGTCCCTTGAGTCGATCATCGTGGACTCGAGAAGAGCCAAACTGCTTGGCGTGGCTGCTGGTGCCGCTGTCATGATGCTGCAGCGGACCGCTTTTGCGAGCGACGGATGTCCGGTGGAATATGCCCAGGATCTTCTCCGCTCCGACAGGACGCGCATTGTCGTTAATAGCGGCCTTGGCGATGCCCTTTAGCATTCGGGCTTGCCAAACCCGGGGATAAACTCCCGAGCAGATACCCGGCGATCGTCTCACCTGAGTCCCCCTTGGGCGCTGGCGCCCAGAGCGTAGTAGGTCTCATAGATCCGTTGGGCGCGTTGTCGCGATTGGTCGCCATCGAAAGGCGAGTCCAGGAACCGGTCCGGACTCAAGGACCTTACATAAGGGGTCGGGTCGGGTTGCATACTCTCGAGCACATGTTCGGCCAGTCCAGCTGAGCCTGATACGCCGTGCGCATTGCATGCCGCTGCCATCACGAACCCTTCGACGCCACGCACTGGCCCCACTATGAATCTGCCGTCGGGCGAGAATGCTGGATAGCCTCGGAATATGCTTTGCACCCCGATGTCGTCGAGGCCCACCAGCACACTGGCGAGGCTTTGGTGAAATCCGGCGAGCACCTCCAAGTCGGGATCTACTCTCAAGATGGACTGGGTTCGAAGCGAATCGGGATCCAGGCTGAGCGCGTTGGCTTCCCAACCTCCACACAGAACAGCCTCGCCTTCAGCGCGGGCGTATATTCCAAGATCTGGAACGCGCAGCACCGGAACGTCGCGGTGCCAACCGGGCGCGCCGGCGCTGATAAAGTACTCATGGCGCACCGGAACGACCGGCAGCCGGATTCCGACCAGGTTCGCGACGGCGCCTGCCCATGGTCCGGCAGCGTTGATGACTAAGGACGTCGAAACGGTGCCGTTCTTGGTTGTGACCGAAACGACCTTTCCTTTCGGCGCGGAAATTGCCGTGACGGCCGCATTGGTGGCAAAAGTTACGCCCGATGCTTTGGCTCCGGCCACGTACGCATTGACGAGGCTGTTTGGCTGCAAATAACCATCGCTCGGGCACCAGAGAGCCGAGTGAATTTTCCCGAATTCAAGCGATGGAGCAACATCTGACAGTTCATGCGAGCCAAGAAATCGAACTTCGAGTCCGTTGTCGTGCGCTACCCTGGCCATCTGCTCGTGTTCTTGAGTACGCTCGGGAGAAAGTGAGATCCGAAGGCTTCCGGTCTGACGCCAGTCCGGGGAAATCCCTGTCTCTCTTTCGAGACCCGAAAAGAATGCGACAGAGCGCATTGCCAATCGAGTTCGATCCGGGCTCAATCGAACTTGGCCGACCAGACCCGCTGCCTGGCTCGATGTTTCTGCACAAAGTTCGGTGCGCTCAAGTACTTGAACGTCGCTGTGGCCGTCTCTAGCGAGAAAATATGCCACCGCGCAGCCGATCGCACCCCCGCCAATAATCGTTATCGATGCATCACGCGGCTCTGCCAAGTGGCACCCACATTTCTAAACGAACGATTTGCCATTCCGAGACATCCGCTGGCCCGGCTGCGCCATAGGTTTCGCCCATTGGGTCCGGCTAAATGCCCTGAGATAATGTCTAGACCTTATCATCAAGACCGAGCCCTCGTTTTTGTATTTGCTCAAAATTGAAAATACCGCGAGTCCGCTATCTTGGTACTGTCTTTTGCGTCATGGTCGCCCCAGTTGAGTCCAGTGGCTTCTCGTCGGCGCGACCTCACGATTTCCCTTGGGGGAAGTTTGGTTTCAAACGCGGCACACTCTTCCCCGGTCGTTCAACGAATCCCTACCGCGGCCACGCCTTCGATGCGTTTTGCCGCGGGCAATGCCCGACGCTTGTGATCTTGGGCGCACCGCCGATCGGATGAACCTTGCCTCGCTTTAAAAAGATCCGCTTTTTGGGGGAGACTATTACCCGGGCATCTCAGGCATCTCTTGGCGCAGGGTCTCATAAAACTCATCCAGTGAGCGCTTCGACTCCTCCGGGGTGAAGTTCAGTTTGTTGCTAAGTTCGGTCTGCACCGAGGGGGCGAGAGACTTGGCCGCAGCTTGGTCGAGAATTCCGACGCGAATTCTGCGCAACAAGATGTCCGTGAGCGAGAGCGCGCTTTCCTCTTCAACCATGAAAGAGATTTCGCCTGGTTGGATCGTCCAGGATCCCGAAGTGATCGGGTCGCGGCCATCAAGATATTTGGGGATTCGACTTGCGACCGAACCGTAGCGCTGTGCCAAATGCGGGTCATTTGCGAAGGAGGGGCTGTGAGTGCCGCCCTCTTCGAGCGAGAGGCGGGAAGAGACGCTTCTGGTCCGCCGAGCGTAAAAAGTATCGAGAGCGTCTATTGCGTCGGCGCCCATCTTGCGATAAGTGGTGAGCTTTCCGCCAATAACCGATATCGTGCCAGCTCGATCGACAATTATTTTGTGCCTGCGGGAAAGGTCCTTTGTTCGTTCGGAAAGCTTTGTCTTGCTATTGGTGCTGGCGACCAGGGGCCGCGCCCCAACCCAAGCCCCGGTGATATCGGTGTGCGTGAGCTTGATATCCAAGCTGGCATTGAGTGCATTTAGGAGATAGTCGACATCGTCGATCGCCGTGGCGAGTTTGGCCTCCCCGAGGTCGGTATCGGTCGTGCCGACGTAGGTGTAGTCTCCCCACGGGAGTAAGAAGATGGTCCGATTGTCTGATGGCACCGGTAGTACCGCCGCGACTTTGGATGGGAGCTTGCGCTGCGAAAATACGATATGGACGCCCTTGGCGGGTCGTATGGTGAATGACTTGTCCGTAAGGAAGCGCTCCGCGCTGATTCCGGTGGCATTGACTACCGCTTTGGTTCGGATCTCGAAT
>JAJYGZ010000007.1 GCA_021790495.1 Actinomycetes bacterium | reverse complement strand
GCGAACTTTAGCTTGGGTCTCTCGGATCACGCCAGCGTTGTGCCGCACAACCTGGGTTCTTTTGGCAAGCTGCTCAAGTTCGCGTCTCACGTACTTGGAAAGTGCCAGCCCTTGGGCGTTGGCGGCATCAGCCAAAGCATCGTGGACTTCGTTGGATACGCCTCGGATTTGGATCACCCTGGTCACGTTTTTAAATTTTATCGTTATGGGTGCATCTTGCACCCATATCTGATGCGTCTGTTTTGCGATCGATGAAGATCCCGACCCATTTCGGGGCCTGGACCAAGTTGGAATGGAGCGAAGATCGAGATCGACCGCCTTGTGATGTTTTCGAAGGCCTCCTTCCACCACCGCGTGCCGCTTTGGGGCCTCGGTGGCTCGGGTGTCGCTCGCCTCCGACGCTTTCACCGAGTTAGGGATGACCTAGAGCCCATCGAGGGCCACTTGGGCTTTGGTCGTCTCGCTATCGCGCACAACAGTAAATCCTTCATCGATAATCTCGGTAGAAGCGCTATTCCATACTTGAGCGGTCAGAGACTTTTCCTACCCTGACGCCAATCGCAGTCATCCCCTCGCGCCGCTTTGCTGGGATCGAGCACTTCAATCCAAGGGTAGCGATTCCCCTTTTTTCAGAACCGGAACTTGTACTTGAACCGTGTCCGGGTATTTAATTCCGCTCCCAGTATTGAATACCACAATCTCATCCGTTGGGTTCAGCCATCCATCCTTGAGGAGCCTTTCCGTTGCGGCAAAACAAGCCGCGCCCTCAGGACAGATAAACGAACCTTCAAGGTGCGCGACCTCGGCCTGCGCCGCAAGTATCTCATCATCGTCGACAGCAATTGCACACCCGTCGGTGGCCTTGAGCGCGCGAAGTACCAGGAAATCCCCTAGCGCCTTAGGCACGGTAATGCCAAAAGCGATCGTCGAGGCATTTTCCCAGGCCTCTGATACTTCGGCTCCTTGCTCCCAAGCTTTGACGATCGGCGCACATCCGCTCGCCTGAACCGCGACCAGTCGGGGAACTTTGGGTCCCAGCCACCCGAGATCCATGCATTCTTGGAGAGCCTTATAGATCCCAATCAAGCCAACACCCCCGCCTGTCGGATAAAAGATAACGTCGGGAACCCGCCACCCGCACTGCTCGAAGAGTTCTAGGCCCATGGTCTTTTTGCCCTCGAGTCGATAAGGCTCTTTTAACGTCGACGCATCGGTGTAGCCCTGATTGGCGACAGCTCCGGCTGCAATTGCTCCGGCGTCCCCGATCAACCCGTCAACCAAATAGAGCCGAGACCCAGAGATGGCGCATTCGGCACGAGCAATCTGGGGCGCATCCACTGGCATTACCACCAACGACTCCATCCCGGCCCTTGCAGCATAAGTCGCCCACGCCGCGCCAGCATTGCCGTTTGTCGGCATGGACACTCGCTTAATCCCAAGCTCATTCGCTCTAGAAATCCCGACTGCCGCACCCCTAGCCTTGAAGGTGCCAGTGGGTAGCAGGCCCTCGTCCTTCATGTAAAGCCGCGACAGCCCGAGGCGTTCGCCCAGTTTCCTAAACGGTATCAGCGGTGTCATTCCTTCACCAAAGCTGACAACCGACTCGGGCGACCGCACCGGCAACAACTCGTGATAGCGCCATAGATCAGGTTGCCGTCCTCTTATCTCAGTGGGACTGGTGGCCTCCCCAATCGAATCCAAGTCATAGCGCGCCAACAACGGGGCGCCGCATTCACACAGCCCTTGCGGGACATCCGCGTCGTAAAGCCTGGAGCAGCGCGAGCACTCCAAATGACACAGATAACTAAAGCGATGCGCACTCTCATTAGAACTCATTTTCAATGTCTCTTTTCTTTATCAAATTCTCAACCAACTATGACAACATGACGTCTCACCGCTGACCTAAGGCCGCTCCGTCGCGCACCCCTTGGCCCATTAATGACGCGTTCGATGGCCCAACCTGGGCGCATTTATTGAGCCACGCTACATATTTGAAAATGTGCGGCGATGCCAAATCCCTCAACACGACTCCCCTACTTCTGGCTCCAATTGCCCCCGAGCGAACTGCCCAATGGGCAAGCTTTCAAAGAGCCACGCAGAGATAGGAACCTTGCCTAATCAACCCAGAAACATCGCTTCGCCACAACGTGTTCGGACTCCATTCACAACGACGCCTTGTTCAGCTCCGCCGAGTATCGTTGATGGATTTCACATGCACGACGACGATCATCGGGGGTCAACCCCTCGGCGGATGCCACATTTTCCAAGACAGAAAGCAAATGCATCTTCATGCCAGCTTCGGCATGATCGGGATTACGTTCCAT
The DNA here is from genome assembly GCA_021790495.1 of Actinomycetes bacterium. Taxonomy (GTDB): domain Bacteria; phylum Actinomycetota; class Acidimicrobiia; order Acidimicrobiales; family Acidimicrobiaceae; genus Acidithrix. Next base: position 3,332 of record JAJYGZ010000007.1, on the reverse strand, counting down.
AACCGCCCTGGCTATCATTTCATGGTGACCCAGCCAGGTTCGCGGAAGTTTTCCTTCGTGCCACGCTCGATCTCTTATGCTTCTCCAAAGGTGCCCCTCACTATAGGTCAGGAGTTGTTCGCTCAGTTGAGCCAAGAACGGGTTGCGACAGGTCTTTACCAATGCCAAGTGGATTCCGATGTCGGTCCTGGCGTTAAACTCAGGGTGGTCCAGCGACAGTTCCATTCCTTCAAGTAGCTTTTTCAAGGTGCTATGCGCCGAAAGAACCGGGTTTAGGGCAGCTTGACGGATGGTTTCGGGTTCTACCGCCAGTCGTGCCTCTATCACGTCGACGATGTTCACCGGCCCGATCAGTCCGGCTTCCCACAACTTGCCAGTTCCCCGGGCAACCGTGGAAGATACCACGCTTCCCGACCCCCGCCGGGACTCGATGTAGCCAGCAAATTGAAGACATGACAGGGCCTCCCGAACTGAAGCTCTACTCACGCCAAACTGCTTTGATAAGACGATCTCACTGGGAAGGCGGCTTCCCAGCAAAAGCCTGCCTTCCTCGATGGCTTTGATCAATTGACTTACAATCTGGACAAACATTGGGGTCGACTCGCTTACCGCCGCGAACTCGGGAACCGCTGCGCTCTCGCGTTGGGGTTTCGGCTTGGAGATCGTGGTGTCGTCCGATTCACCGTGCGCCTTGCTATTCATCGAAGTATGCCTTTCAAAATGTCCTCACACCCGAAGCATCTCGGACCCACGCGAAACCCGCAATGTGCCAGTTCAATTTCAATATCGACTCCCAACACAATCTCACCACTACTTGGGCCTCGCAATTTATTACAAATGATCAATCGCAAACTCTACGAAGCCATTGCCACCGCATGTAAGGCTTCGCGTCATTTTTCCCCGATTCAATAAAACGTCCGACGTCGGGGATGCGACGCTCCGAGGGCAGCCTTGAGGGCTTAATCCGTGTGGTAAATCTCGGGTGGCGAGTGCAATATTTGTGATCGCGACGATCGTTCTTTGATCTCATTGCTCTCCCAAAGCATCGATATCCGACGGTTTGCCCCCCATTCAATAAGCTGATCGGAAAAATGGGGGGAACGAAAGTCTCCCGACGATCCTCCCGGTATCACCCAGGTGGCTTCTTGGGGATCCCCTAGGTCGATCACCTGGCGGTAAACAGAAAGACCCGACACCGTAAACGGCATCCCCACCTGCCATCCGTAGCTTGCAGCTTGAATGGTATCCGAATCACCTCCCATCTTCACTTTGGGCATATTGAGTCTCTCCTCGCCGGCAAGCTTTGCCAACGGGTGGATCGCCCAAACGTAGTGATGGTCGCCCCATCGCCACCTCGAGGAATCGTCACCGCCCATTTGACAAGCCGTAATCCACGCGCCTTGAAGCGCTTGAGGAACGCATGCACGCACCGTGTTGGTCCGTTCGTCTCTTTGCTGGTTGGAAAAACCCCGAGGGCGCGGGCCGCCCAATAGGTCCCAGATGTCATTTGCCAACCATCGGCGCACCAAAACGGTAGTGGGAGCCAACGACCCCGAGATCAGCCAATCCCAAACCTCAGAACCAACAATGGGACGATACAAGGCTTCCGCCAGAGCTCGGCGGAAGCAGCCGTATAGCAATGCCGGGCCCGAATCTTTCCCCAACTCCCCGTCCCAAGCAGCTAGAAAAGAGCGGGCCAGCTCGGCTTGCTCACTCTTCAATGGCTCCAGCGCCTCGAAATATCGAACCCAGGCGAGCGCTGGCCATGAAAATACATCTTTTTGAAGCCCAGCCAAAACATCGGTCTCAAAAGAGCTAGAGCCGACGAGTATCCCTCGAATGCGCTCGGCTCGAAACGGATCGGCAAAGCTCGCCGAAATATAAGGCCGCTCGGCATCAGCGATAATGTTGTTGGCCGACATCACAAATCCCGCGGGAGGGTCGATGGTCTTGGGCATCTCTTCAAAGCCGACATAACCGCTCCAATCATTCTCCTCGATCCAGCCGAGGCTCGGAAGCCGGCGATGGGCAGACGCCGGGCGAATCGGCAACAAGCCCCGAGTCAAATAGGCGATAGATCCGCCAGTATCGGCGGCCACCAAATTGTTTACCGGATCCACCCAGCCCCGTTGAGACTCAAGCAGTTCCTCAACGTTGTTGGCACCGAGCATCGGCCGCAGAACTTCGAAACTCCCCACGGCATCTTCGAAACCTGTCCAGCGCAAGGACAAGGCAGTGCCTTTGCGCGGATCACCGTGAACGATGGGACCGTGATGAGTAGACCATACCTCGATCTCACGAGGCGGCTCGCCACGCACATCGATCCATTCGATGCGCCGGGCGGCACGGCTCCACCCCGATCCCTTTCGATAGAGCTCGGGATCCTCCGCATCAAAGGTCTCGACATACAAGTCCTGAGTATCAGCTCCCGCATGGGTGATGGCCCATGCCACCGAACCGTTGTGCCCAAAGTGAGGGAAGCCTGGCAGCCCTGGAAAGGTCGCCCCAATCGCACTGAAGCTCGGACAGCTCAGATGCGCCTGCCAGTAGACATTGGGAACGTCCAGCGCTCGATGCGAGTCATTGCACAGCACCGCTGCTCCATGGACCGTTCGCGACCCGCTCACCGCCCAAACATTAGAACCGCCCTCAACCTCGGACAAAAAGCCCAGATGTCGACTAGCGCCCTCCAGATCTTTGGACCCAATATCCAGCAGTGTCTCTAAAGATCCATCGGGCGGCACGGTGAGAGCAGAACCCAGCGGTGGATAGTCATCGAGCTGGGAAAACACACTCGGACCCACCTTGGTCAAGAGGATCGCTCGCGCCAACTTATGCTGCCACAGTCCCATCAGGACGTGTCTGACCTTGAATGCCGCTACCGAGTGCCACGATTCCCACGGTTCTACCTCGACACCGCTGAGCTCTTCTTCGACCGAGGTTCCCATCTGCCCGATGGCCGCGTTGACGCCGGCGGCATATGACTCGAATGAGGCACGGGTCTTGGGTGACATCGCTTTGACGTCATTGCGCGACGCTCGCTCCAAACCAAGCCGACGAGCTAAAACATCGGCCGAAACCGCGCTTTGGCCCAGCACCTCGGCCAAGCGCCCGCAGGCGCGGCGTCGGTCGTAATCCATCTGAAAGAGCCGATCGGACGCGGCCGCAAAGCCCATCCCGAACCAGGCATCAGCTTCGCAACTCGCCTCGATATGGGGTATGCCGAAGTCGTCACGCAAAATACGCACTTCACCAACTAATCCCGCAACGCTTATAGATTCGGGTGCCGACGACTTTTCCATCACCAAGACACCTCAAGATTGGTCGCGGAC
>JAJYGZ010000377.1 GCA_021790495.1 Actinomycetes bacterium | reverse complement strand
GATACCACGGCTCTGGCTGAGGCCCGGTGCCGATCCTGGGCGGACGTGCTCCTGACGAGGGTGCATTTTGGAGTACGGAACTCCACCAGCAGACGGACGACGCTTGGATTCTGGCACGAAGATTCGGAAACTTCCTGATTACGGGCGTGTCGCCGACGACGTGGTGAGTGATACGGGGGTCAATCTTCTACTCCCACGGCGAGCCGGAGGCCGGCCCTGAGTTGCTGTTAACGATAATTTGTGCGCAACGCCGACTTCAGGTCGCTGGGGGAATTTTATCAAAAGACCAAGATAGCTTCCGTGTCAGTTTCAATCACGCATCAACGACGCACTCAGGGCAGCCGCGCTGGCGGATTCCCTGACGGGCGCGATCCTGGTCGATTTGACCAGGATCGCCATGGCTACGGGATCATTCTTGTTGCCTGCCAAAGCAGGTGAATTGCGCTTAAGCGCGTACTTCGCGCACCTAGAGCGGCGTCACGTACGCTCCGGTAAGGCCTCCGTCAACCATGAAGTTCGAAGCTGTGACAAAGGAGGCATCGTCGGAGGCCAAAAACGCGACGGCCGCCGCAATTTCGCGAGGTTCTCCAAAGCGGCCCATTGGGACGTGAATTAGGCGGCGTTGCGCTCTCTCTGGGTCCTTGGCAAATAGTTCCATCAAGAGGGGAGTGGCGATGGGGCCGGGACTTATCGCGTTCACCCTCACTCCGCTACGAGCAAATTGGACTCCTAGCTCACGCGTCATCGCCAGCACTCCGCCCTTGGACGCCGTATAGGAGATTTGCGAAGTGGCGGCTCCGAGCGTTGCGACAAATGAAGCCGTGTTGATGATGCTCCCGCTCTTTTGAGCCAGCATGTGCGGAAGCACCGCCTTGCAGCAGAGAAAAACTGAGGTCAGGTTAACTTCCTGGACTCGCTTCCAAGCCTCAAGCGAGGTATCCAAGATGGAGTCGTCGTCAGGAGGAGATATGCCCGCATTGTTGAAAGCGACATCGACGCGCCCGTAGAGTTCCATGGTTTGGTTCACCATGGCCTCGACGCTGGCGGAGTCCGAGACATCCACGTGCACAAATGTCGCGCCCAGCTCTTCAGCGGCGCCCTTTCCGCTCGATGGGTCGAGATCGGCCAGGATGACTTTGGCGCCCTCGGCCACGAAGCGCTCGACTGTCGAGCGTCCAATCCCGCTCGCACCGCCGGTAATGATCGCGACGCGATCCTTCAATCTCTCCATTGGGAGTTTCCTTTCAAATTTCGGTATTTATAAAGACGTTTTTGACTTCGCAGAAGGCATCGGTGGCGTCGGGACCGAGTTCTCGGCCTAGGCCCGATTTTTTGTATCCGCCAAAAGGAGTCCAATAGCGCACCGAAGAGTGTGAATTGACAGATAGGTTGCCCGCCTCGATCCCCCGCGCCACTCTGATGCCGCGGCCAAGGTTGGAGGTCCAGATCGACCCCGACAGGCCGTAGTCGGAGTCATTCGCCATCTCGATCGCTTGGGCTTCGTCGCGAAAGGTTTGCACCGCGACCACCGGCCCGAAGATCTCCTCCTTTAGAATGCGGTGGTTCGGGTCCACGACCTCTACGACCGTAGGTGGATACCAATATCCCGGTCCGGTCGGGCAGCTCCCCCTGAAGAGCACCATCGATTCGTCAACGAAACTTTCCACGCTTTTTCTGTGGCTTGAGCTGATCAATGGGCCCATCTCCGCGCTGTCGAGCCGTGGATCTTCGACGCGCACCCCGCGGACAGCGTCTTCGAAGCGCTCCATGAAGGCGTCATAGACGCTCTCTTGCACCAATAGGCGCGAGCGCGCGCAACAGTCCTGGCCCGCATTGTCGAAAACCGAATATGGCGCAGATGCGGCCGCCTTGTCCAAATCCGCGTCGGCAAGAACGACATTCGCGCTCTTGCCGCCAAGTTCGAGCGTCACCGGCTTTACTTGAGCGGCGGCAATGGTTTGGATATGGACACCCACCTCGGTGGATCCGGTGAAGACGATCTTCTTGACGCGAGGGTCGGTTACCATCGTTTCGCCGACCACCCGGCCCGAGCCGGTCAGCACGGCGAAGACGTCTTGGGGAATCCCCACCTCATGCGCGAGTTCCGCGATGCGCATCGCGGTGAGAGGCGTGATCTCGGCGGGCTTTAGAACCACGGTACAACCCGCTGCAAGCGCTGGCGCGAATCCCCAGCTGGCGATCGGCATGGGGAAATTCCACGGCACGATAATTCCCACGACGCCGACCGGCTCTTTAAATGTGATATCGATGCCACCCGGGACCGGGATTTGGCGCCCGCTCAGTCGTTCAACGGAGCCCGAGTAGTAGTTGATGACGTCGGCTACATTGTTGGCTTCCCAACGCGCGTTTCCGATCGTGTGACCGGAGTTGCGCACCTCAAGCTGGGCCAATTCTTCATTGTGGCTTAAAACGTTCGCCGCAAAGGCGCGCAATAACGCGGCGCGCGTCCCAGGGGCGACTTTGCGCCAAGAGGCGAATGCCGCCGCCGAGCGCGTTATCGCCGCCTCGGTTTCAAGAGCCGAAAGAGCCTTGACCTCGGCGATAGCCTCTTCGGTGGACGGATTTATGATTTCACGTACATCTGACAACCTGGTTACATCCTCTCGAAACTGCGGAATCGTTCCCAGTCGGTAATCGCCCTGGAGAACGCGTCTATTTCGACCTTTGCCATGTTGGAGTAGTGCGCTTGGACTTCGGGCCCGAAGGACTTCGCGATGAACTCCGACGACTTCCATAGCCGCAGCGCCTCGTCTAGAGACGAGGGAACCCTGGCGGTGTCGGTCTGATAGGCATTTCCGACGAATTCTGGAGGCAACGGGGTCTTGTTCTTTACGCCGTCTAGTCCGGCGGCGATCATGGCCGCGACGACGAGATAGGGGTTGGCGTCGCCGCCCGGCACGCGGTTCTCGAACCGGAGACCTTGTCCGTGCCCGACCAGGCGAAGCGCACAAGTCCGGTTGTCGTTGCCCCATTCGATCGCGGTTGGCGCAAAGGATCCTTCCACATATCGCTTGTAGGAGTTAATGTTTGGCGCGAACATTAGCGTCATCTCAGCCATGTGAGCGATCTGTCCGGCGAGGAAGTGTTGGCCAAAGGTGCTCAACTTGCCCGGCGATTTGGGGTCGGCCATGGTGAGGCTCCCGTCGGACCCTCGTACCGAGAGATGGGTGTGGCACGAGGAGCCTTCGCGTTCGTTGAATTTCGCCATGAAAGTAATCGCCTTGTTGTGCTTGGCTGCTATCTCTTTGGTGCCAAGCTTGTAGATGACGTGGTTGTCGCAGGTTCTTAATGCTTCGTCGTAACGAAAGGCGATTTCATGCTGTCCGAGGTTGCATTCTCCTTTTACGGACTCGACATACATAGACGCACCGGCCATTGAGTTTCGGATGTCGCGCAGCAGGTCATCGATTCTCGAAACTCCCAGCAGCGAATAGTCGACGTTGTAAAGATTGGATGGGGTGAGATCGCGGTACCCCTTGTGCCAGGCGCTTTCATAACTGTCGTTAAAGACGATGAATTCCAGTTCCGTTCCAACCAGGGCGATAAGGTCGATGTCTGAGAGCATCTTGAGCTGCCTGCGGAGAATTTGTCGTGGCGATGCGACGACATCGGATCCATCTTCCCAAAGGACGTCGGCCAGAACCATCGCAGTCTTGTCTTGCCAGGGGACGTATCGCAATGTGGCCATGTCGGGCATCATGACGAAGTCGCCATACCCCCGTTCCCACGAGCTCATCTCGTATCCGCCGACGGTGTTCATGTCGACGTCCACCGCGAGCAGGTAGTTGCAGCCTTCCGTACCATGGCCAACGATCTGGTCCAAAAAGAAGTTCGCCTGGAGCTTCTTGCCTGAGAGTCGGCCTTGCATGTCGGTAATCGCAACGGTCACTGTGTCGATCAGTCCGGCGGCCACGTCGGCCTCGAGCTGATCCAAAGTGAGCGCCGCGGGCATGCTCGAGTTCCGTTGTCGCTCCAATGCGGGTCCTTCTTTTCTGTCTAGCGGCGCCATTGTGCCTTGATCATGGAATGCGGCCTGCGCCGCGTAAAACTCTAGGTCCGCTCAGAGAGCGATTCAAATCAACATATCTGGTCGAGCTCTTTTGTGTGCGGCGGTCTATTCGCCGATGCGTGGTAGCGGAGGGAATCCCCCACCCGAGCCGACACCATTTTCGAGGAGGGTTTGGCCAAGTCCTTGATCTTTCCCGGTCGACCCGATGATTCGCTACTGTCGTAGGCGTTACGCCCAGTGGCCACGCAGGGAGCCCCGCCAAGCTGAACGCCTAACGAGGCTCCGAAACAATGAGCGTCTAAAAGAAAGACGCTCATTGTTTCAATGTGCTGAATTCCTAAAAGGTGTCTTCGAGTTCCGCTGCGGTAACGAGACGGGATTCGATTGCCTCTAGTTCGAGCTCGCTTCCCTGGTTGCGGGGGCCCTTGAACCATTTGCGTGCACTTAGGAGCCAGTAGATACCCGCGTACGCGACCACGACTAGGACCGCCACCGGTGCGTAGTTGAAGGTATCGCGAGTTATCGGGCTGACCTCAGGGAGCATGAACAAAATAGTTATAAAGGCGACCCATATGATGCCGACCCAGCCGACCAATGGACTCCACTTTCCGAGGTTCCAAGGTCCCACCTCGAACCGGCTGTTGGGAAGTCGTCGCAAAAGCGTAGGAGTTATGTAAGCGAGATAGAGGCCGATCGTCGCGATCGAGGTGACCGCGGCATATGCCGCGATGCTCCAATACGAAGGAATGCCAAGGACAAAGGCGAATACCACCGCGAACCAGATCGATCGAGTTGGTGTCCGCGTCTTGGGGTTGATGTGATGCCAAAACTTGGCTCCAGGGACTGCGCCATCGCGAGAGAACGCATATACCATTCGAGAGTTAGCTGTAACAGAGGCCATGCCGCAGTAGAACTGGGCCACCATCGCGATGGCTAAGAGCATCTCGCCGCCGTGGCGTCCAATCGCGTCGATCCAGATCTGAACCGGCGGAACACCGGTGGCTGAGGTGAGCGCTGACTGGTAGTTGTTGGTTATGGCATAGGTGACTCCGATGATCAAGACGAGACCTGCGACCAATGAGACGACTATTGAATTTACAATTCCGCGCGGAACCTTTCGCGCCGCGTCGAAAGTCTCTTCGGACATGTGTGCCGAAGCGTCGTAACCCGTGAAGGTGTACTGTGCCATGAGTAAGCCGATCATGAGCACGTAGAAAGTGGAATGGAATCCCGTCTCGTTGACGATCTTGGTAAAGACGAACGACGCCGAGGCGTGATGTGCGGGAATAAATGCCAGCGCGCCCACGATCACGACGACGCCGATGATATGCCACCATACCGAAACATCGGAGAGAAATGCCACCACCCGCACACCAAAGTTGTTGAGGAGTCCGTGGGCGAGAAGCACTCCACCGTAGACGACAAGCACGGTGCCTTTGGTGGCATTGAGACCGGTGGTGAGATCCAAAAACGCCGTAAAGAAGGTGGCGAAGCCGAAGTCGATGCCCGCAGTGATAGCCACTTGACCCAGCAAGTTGAACCAACCCGTGAACCACGACCACGCCGGACCATTTTTGGAGGCGAGGCGCGCGGACCAGTAGTACAACCCACCAGCTGTCGGGTACGACGAGGCGATCTCTGCCATACCCAGGCCCACGATGGTCGTC
>JAJYGZ010000086.1 GCA_021790495.1 Actinomycetes bacterium | reverse complement strand
GCGAGCGGGTATGACTGTTGACGAGTGGCGGCTCGGCTAGCCGGTCGCCACTCGCGCCACCGCCATCACCGCCCCTTTGACAGCACCGGCATGCTGCCGAACGCTACCGTTCATCCGCTCGTTTTAGGGCCGCTCGCCAAAGTTCGGCCGGGGCCCCACCGCCTCGGCTTTAGGAGCCCTTCAGCCACCCTGGCCCGGCGTCGAACCTGCGTACCTGGGGTCGCGTTCAGAGCTCACTTCTCGCATCCACCTCACAACAGGTTCGAGTGCCGCGCCCGCAAGCCGCCGGCAGCATCCTCCATCGCCCCTGCCAGCGTCGCGACGACTCCGTCGAACACGAGCAAGGCGGCCTGTTCAAACAAACTGCCCCCCAACTGGGTCGACGGCTTGGCCGGTAGGTACACCACAAGGTCCGCCAAGTCCGCAGCCGGACTAGCGGGGCTGTACGTCACCGTGACCACGGTTGCCCCGACCCGCCTTGCCACCTCACCGTGTCCGACAGTCGTAGGAGTAGCCCCTGAGCCCGAAATCAGCACCAGGCCATCGCCCGCCCGCACCGCCGGAGCCGTTGCCTCCCCGACGAAGTGAGCCTTGCGCCCGAGGTGCATGAAGCGCATCGCCACCATGGCCGCCACCAGCCCAGAGCGCCCCTGACCCTCGAAGAACCACCGTAGACCGCTGTCTTCGAACACCTGCACCAGCGGCTCGACGTCCGCACTCTTTAGCTTGGCACTTAGGGCGCCAACCTCAACGAAGGCGGCCATCCATGGCCTCTCTGAGTCAACTGTGCCGAAATCCACTTAGCCGTCCTCCTAGGGTTCGCTGCCTGAGTGATCGCCGACCCCACCACGACGACATCAGGCGCTGCCGCCACCACGGCGGCAATTGTCTGCTCCCCAATACCCCCGGCGATCGCCACCCGGTAGCCGAGCTCGCGCATCGGAGCCACCTGGCTCACGACCTCATGGGCGGTCTCTCCGGCCAATCGGCGGTCGGTGGCTAGATGCAATCCGAGGTAGGCAAACCGGGGCGGGAATTCGTTGGGAGTAGTCGGCAGCCCGGCGGCGGCGATGGTGTCCGCGACCAAAAAACCGCCGAACTCCTCGGCCACCTGCGCCGCCGCCAGGCAGGTTGCCCGAGGCGCCACCGAGAGAACTGTAACCAAGCTCGCGCCCGCCCCAAAGAGCAGGCGCGCCTCGATCGCGCCCGCATCGACGGTCTTGGCATCTGCCAGAATCGGCCGACCCCCAGCCATTTCTCGAAGCGTGACCAGACCGCCGACCCCAAAGCGCTTCAACACGGGAGTTCCCAACTCGACAATATCTACAAATTCGGCTACCGCCGGCACCACGCCCAACGAGCCGGGGTCATCGATGGCCAACTGGAGCAGCACCTACGTCCTGCTCCCCCGCCGCCAGGTGGCGGCCAAGCACCGAGGGCCACCTTCGGCCCCCCGCCAACAAATGCCGCCATCAGCCACCATCATCATGTTGCCCGCCCCGTGATGGTCCTCGCCATGACCTCCGGCGCCCCTAACGTGCAAGTCAAAACGTCACGGCTCCCGTCACGTGGCATGCTCCTCGCTGCCTCCCTCGTCCAGCATCAAGCCCGCCGGCACGGTCCCAGCCCTGACCCGATGGCGGTAACCGAAGGTCTTACGCCGCTGCTGAACCTGGCTAACGTACACGGCCACGATCACAAGCGCACCCACGGCAACCACCTGCCAGTACGACTGCAGCCCCAGCTCAACAAAGCCGTTCTCCAGAACACTGATCAAGATGGCGCCAAGCCCGGCCCCAAGCACGGTGCCCTCACCGCCGGTGAGGGGAGCCCCTCCAATGACCACCGCCGCCACCCCCAGCAGCAGGGTGTTCTGGCCGGCAATAGGGGTCGCGGTTTGGAACTGGCTTGCCTTGAGAAAACCTGCGAACGCCGCCGCTACTCCGGCGAGGGCGTACACCCAGAGAATGACGCCATTAGGAGTGACCCCGGCCCGCACCAAAGCGTCCCGGTTGGCGCCCAGGGCGAATATATGGCGGCCCAAGGTAGTCATTCGCTCCACGAACAGGAACAAAAACAAGACCACAATCCCAATGGCTACCAAAATGGGCAGAAACCCTACCAGGCTGCCGTTGCCGAGTTCGAACGAACTCGGCGGAAAGGAGGACAGGGGCTCCCCGCCGCTGATCAGGTCGGCGGCCCCGCCGAAGATGCCCAATGTCCCCAGGGTAACGATCAGGGGTTCAAGCTTCAGCTTCCCGATCACGAAGCCATTGAAAAGACCGCCCACCAATCCAACCGCCAGAGCCACCCCCAAACCCAGCAACATGAGTCCGATGTCGGTTCCGGTCTGCCCATGGTAGAGGCCTGACATGATCGCCCCGCCGCTCATTCCGCCCAGGCCCAGCATCGCCCCCACCGACAGATCGATTCCACCCGAGTAAATAGCCAGACTCTCCCCCATGGCCAACAGCGCCACCGGCACCGCCACAACCAAGATATTGTCCAGGCTGCCGACGGTGGCAAACCCCGGCGCGATTAGCGAGAACACCACGGACACCAATACCAGTACCGCTAGCAGCATCACCCAGGTGCTCCAGCGGCCAATGTCAAGCATCCTTGACATAAATCCGGCGCGCACCTTAATGCCCAGCCCCAGCCGTCACTGCACCTAATCCCACTTCTCTTACCCTCAACTCGCCGACCCAACCATGAAGCCGGTCAATTTCTCGACCGACGTCTCCTCGGGAAGGAACTTAGCCACCACATGGCCGGCCCGCATCACGATGATCCGGTTCGCCATCTGCAAAACTTGGGGCAGGTTGTGGCCGACCATGACTACGGTTCCGTCCTGTCGTACCGCTGAACGCAGGGTGTCGAAAAAGGCGGCCGTCTCGCGGGGCCCGAGGGCCGCGGTTGGCTCGTCAAGCAATAGAATCCGGGCCCCGAAATGAAGCGCCCGCGCCACCGCGACGGCCTGCCGTTGGCCACCGCTAAGCGTCCGCACTGCAGTCGCTGGATCTGGCATCTTGATCCTGATCTCGGCCAGCGCATTCCGTGCGACCGCCATCATAGCACGACGGTCAAGGATCTTAACGCCAAAATACGACTTGGTAAGCTCTCGGCCAAGGAAAATGTTGTCACAGATAGACATGGTCGGGGCTAGCGCCAAGTCTTGATAGAGCGACTCTATCCCCACCGCGCGCGCGTCTCGAGCGGTCTTCAGGTCCACCTCCTTGCCGTTGACGGCTATGCTGCCGCTGTCCGGCCGTACGACCCCGCTCAGGATTTTGAGCAACGTCGACTTGCCGGCGCCATTATCCCCGACGATGGCATTGAGCCCTGGCCCGAACTCGAAGTTGACGTTGTCCAGAGCTGCGACGGCCCCGTAATACTTCGTCAATCCAGTCCCCGTGACCGTACTGCCGACTGCCTGCGTCGCTTGCGACAAGTGCCACCTCCTTGCCCGATCAAGTACTGTCGGCCCGCCCTCCGGCCGGGCCTCTTGGAGCCCCTCACCCTGAGCGTAGCCATTCCCGCCCGGATAGGGGGGCGAGCCCCATTGGGGCCCGCCCCCGCCTCGCCTTGTCTCTCGTGCCCACTGATCCCGGTCCGCCAACCTTGGGACGGCGCCCTGCTCAGCTAGCTAATCCCCAAGCCGTCCTCAACGCATCAAGGAGCGGTAGAACTGTAGGGCACATTAGCGTACTGCGGGTCACTTATATTGCTCGGCGTCAGCACGATGTCGCCCGGGTTCACACTCCGCACGATCTGTGACTTCTTTCCGGTGAGTGCGTCCACCGCGTACTTCATAGCCAGCTGCCCTACGTAGTAGGGCTTTTGCGCAACGAGGGCTTGCATGACTCCAGCCTTCAGCAGCGCGACCTCTTGAGGCTCGGCGTCGATGCCAACCACCTTGACCACCCCCGCCTTACCTAACGCCTTGACAGCCGTGCCAACTCCCTGGCTCGTGAACGAGTCGACGGCGAAGATGCCTGCCAAGCCCGGGTGCGACGACAGCAGGTCCGTGGCGATCGAGTCGGCCGTGGTGATTGAGTCGTGGCTAAACTGCTGGGGCAAGGTGGCCAACCCGCCTTGGGTCGCCGCAGTTACGAAACCCGCGGCACGGTGCAAATTCGAGGTCAACCCCGGGGTGGAGTCGATCACCCCCACGGTGCCTTTGCCTCCGAGCAGCTTCACCATTGCCTTACCGGCCGCCAATCCGAGATCCGTGTTGCCACTGGTAATGAACGACAGGGCATACTTGGTGTTGCTCATGTCCGCTTCGGACTCATTGATTATGATCACAGGAATCTTGGCTGCGGCGGCCGCTTTGAGCCCGGCTAGGAATGGGGGCAGATTGCCGTCGGCGGACAGCAGAATTGCATTCACCTTTTCCGAGATCAGGTCATTGAAGAGCGGAACCTGCTCCTCAGCATCGAACGTGGCGGGCGCGACTTCCTTCAAGGTTACGTGGTCGGCCGTGGCCTGAGCCAAGGCTCCCTTCCAAATGGAGAGAAAGTAGGGGTCGATGTTGTTGCCGTTGAGAAGCCCGACCGTGAAATGTTTCGCCGTCGGGGTTGTGCTGGTGCTGCCGCACCCGCTCACCAGCAGCAGCGGTACGGCGGCCGCTAAGGTCGCCAGAATTCCTAGCCTGCCCAGTCTCATGGTAGATCCTCCACGCAATTGGTCGACGTAATGGTGCCCACCGCTCGAGCCACTAACGAAATCGGGACGCCGCTTCGCGATGGAGTCCGTGGACGCGCCCCTGTGCGCACCGAGAGCGGCCGTCCACCGGCAACTCACTGCCGCAGGTTACGGTCTTCGCTCTTCACTCACCTCCTTTAGCGCCGCCTCGCGCAGTCCCGTCATGTAGCCGATGGCTTGCAGCCGCCCCAAGGCCGAGTACCCCGCGACATCGGCATGGTCGCCCTCCAAGGTCGGGGTGTGGTCCGAGCGAGCGGGTCCGTCAAAGCCGATGTCACGGTAGGCGCGCATGCACTCCAGCATGTCGGTCTGGCCCTCATCGTGGAAGGTCTCCACAAACGACTCCGGAGTCCCGCGCACGTCCCGAAAGTGAACAAAAGCGATCTTCTTGTCCCGACCAAAGTCGCGAATGACCTTGGGCACGTCGGAGGTCATCAGAGTGAAATTGCCCTGGCAAAAAGTGATCGCGTTGGCGGGACTCGGCACCAGTTCGATGAGACGCTCGAAGGCGGCGGGAGTCCGCATGATCCGGGCCACGCCTCGAATTGGGGAAAGCGGGGGATCGTCCGGATGCATGGCGAGGGTGACCCCGGCATCCTCGGCGACGGGGACAATCCGCTCCAAAAACGCACGCAAACTGTCCCACAAAGGCTGTTCGTCCACGGTGCCTTCGCGAGGCGGCGGGAGGCTCGCCTGAGTTTTGTAGTCGAAACTGGTCACCAGCGCGCCGCCCCGCCCCAGGGTCGTGCGCGAGGTGCGCATCCAACCCAACATGGCCGACCAGTTGTAACACCAGACCTTGATCCCCAGGGCCCCCATGCTCTTAATCAGAGTTTCCACTTGAGCCAACTCGTCGTCGCGCCCGGCGCCACCCAAGCGGATGCGGTCCATCGGGGGGTTGTCTTCGATCACGGTTAGCTTAAGTCCGGTGCTCTCAACCATTTCCTTGTACTGCTGAAGTGGCGCCAGGTCCCAGGGCAGATCAGAGCGGCT
>JAJYGZ010000186.1 GCA_021790495.1 Actinomycetes bacterium | reverse complement strand
CTAGCAGGCGCACGTTTCGCATGCTTGCCGCCATGGTTTCGAGGGCCCGTCCCTCGGGAAGTAGCCCCTCGAGAAACGAGCGAGCATGGGATGGTGTCGATGGTCCAGGTGTGGGCAGCGAGCAGGAGAGTAATGGAACTTCATCGCCAACGGCCTCAACGACACTCTCGTCATAGACGATGGTCAATTTTCGGCCACGATCTCGCCCTCTGCTCCGGGCTGTGAGCTGGTCCTCCAGCCAGATATCCAGTTCCATCAGTGCCTTTTCTGACGGACTATCAACTCAAGGCCAAGCACCGCGAGAGCGTCAAAGATCAATTCGAGTGCCCGGGTTTCGTTGCCGCCTTCCAGCGCGACGATTGCCTGGCGTGTTGCTCTGACCCGTTCGGCAAATTGAGCTTGCGTGAGTTGGGTCTGTTCTCGAGCACGTCTAATGGTTCGTCCCAGAGCCTCGGACGAACGGATCGGTGTTTCTTTTGAGCTGTATGTCGCCATAACATGACATTACTACGTTTGAAAGTGAATGTCGTAGAAATGCGACATTCACTACTTTTCGACCGGATGTATTATTTTTGTGACATAGCTCAGCAGATTGGACTTGTCCCCAGCTACTTCGGTCGTCCCGCCAGCTGCAGACCCCATCAAAGGGTAACGATGACTCGATTCGGCGTGAGCTGCCGGTTCGCATTGTATGACTCAAGGTCCGCCCGATCGTCGTATTCCAACTTGGGCACATAAAAGAGCAGGTCAGAGGGTTCTTTGCAGGCGGCATTGACGATGTGCCCGTCGGGCACGTGGACCTCATAGAGGACCGCCTTGGCGCGATTTGACGGCGCGCAGCTCGATGCCGATGCGCTTGTTTTCTCGCCGGTTCAAATCTCCCGATTCGACCCGTTCCGTCCCCGAGCGCCGGATTCCGTTGCCGATCCGACGCGACGACTCACCTCGCTTATGTGCACGACGGGGACTCTCACGCCCCATCCCGCCACATCAACAACCAAGTGCATAGCTGATCGCCGAGCAGACCTTGCGCATGACGTCATCGCCGAGTTGTCCGATCGGACCGGTGAGCGATGCCTTCGTAACCGTGTGGAGACTGTCGCAGTTGATGACCGAGGGTCGGTCCAGGCCAACCTCAAGGTGGTCGATGGCAACCTCCGCGGCCAGACCCCGGATCGACGTGGTGAGCTCGACGACGGTGACCAGTTCGCGGACGTCGAGGACCTCGGATCGCGTGAGCAGGAGAACCGGTCGCCTCTTGCGGCCGACCTCCGCCAGCCAAAGCTCGCCGCGCTTCATTGCTCGCCCCACGCTTCGCCTTCGGTCCAGAAGCTGTCAGCACCTTCGGGGTGCCTCAAGTAGGCCTCCCGATCTGAACGTTCCAACGCTGCGCGCACCGCATCGGCGACTCCCTGGCGCGCGGCTGCCGAGATGTTGACGCCGAGCTGACGCGCCTGATCAGCCAACTCCTTGTCCAGCGTGAAGGTAGTTCTCGATGAAGCCATACTCTGATGCTATCAGCTGTTGATAGCAGTTGGTGTTGACGGTGCCGCACTTGCCGCAACTGGTCGTAGGTCTGGCCCGAGACCATTCCTTTTGATCCCGGGATTGGCAGCGCTAGCCGATGTAATCGCCTTAGCCGTTAGTAGCGGCACTCCCTGGTGGCTCGTACTAATCGGGTTCGCGGCCCCCCATTAGCAAATTGCTGTTCTTGAAACCGTACCCGACCATCTGGCCATTACGCCAAGGCCAAGCGTGTGAGAACTTTCTTTACGTATTCGAGTCTTCATATTTTGGGGAACATAGAAACACTCTTGCCTTAAACTTAAGGGCTATGCAAAAGCTTCGTCGGTTGGGACTGCTTGGTGGTATGTCTTGGGAGTCCTCGGTTGAGTATGAGCGCATTATCAATCGAATGGTGCAGGATCATCTCGGGGGAGTTGCTTCGGCCGATTTGATTATTCGGTCATTCAATTTTGCCGAGATTGAGGAACTCCAAGCGGCGGCGCGATGGCGCGATGCCGGCGCCATGCTTAGCATCGCGGCGCGAGAGCTTGAATCCGCAGGCGCTGAAGCGATCGTTATTTGCACGAACACAATGCATCGTATCGCCGATGACGTTGAAGCGGTCATCGGAGTGCCGCTGATCCATATTGCAGATGTGACGGCTGATGAGGTGAAGACCTACCAAATAAGCACCGTTGCGTTATTGGGCACTCGCTTCACTATGGAAGAGGATTTCTACGTGGGTCGTCTGCGAAATCGTCATGGGCTAAACGTGATGGTGCCCGACGAGGAAGATCGAAATACCGTTCACAAGGTTATTTACGAAGAATTGGTTCGAGGCGTTATCAACCCCGATTCGAAAAAAGCGTTCCTCGATATCGTTTCGAAGCTTGCTTCCCAGGGGGCACAAGGCGTGATTGCCGGTTGCACCGAGATTGAACTCCTCGTGACGGGCGACGACGTCAAGATCCCGTACTTCCCAACAGCTCGGATACACGCAGAGGAAGCTGCGCGATTTTCCCTCGGAATCAACAGGTGAGCCAAACTCAGATAAGGCAAATCCCCAGGGAAGACGATGTCGTAATTGATCGGAAAGTTTTCCAACTGCCAATAGGGCGTGATTTAGTTTCAAGGTGGAGCCGTCTCACGATGGCGTTGATGTCCATTTAGGAACTAGCGGAGTCATAAATAAGTTGGCAGCATCGTTATTGGCAATTCGGTGGGCCGAGTCTCGAAGTCCAGCATCGGAATTTCACACGCATCGACAATGTGGAACCTGGATCTGCCATCTCAGCAATCGCTTGGCCGGCAACGAACTAATTCTGGTTCGGGTTCTTGTGGGGTCCCTCAAGGTCCGCCTAGGGTCACCGACAAAAGCAACCCCACCGCAACGAAAGAGCACAGCACCAAGACCCAAGATCGCCCCATCCCGCGACAAACCACTGGGTGCCCGGCCCTAAGCGCAGGTGCTAATTGGTTTTGGGACCTTGAAGCTTTTTAGGGTCGCTTGCGTCTCTGGCGGGGTGAGAGCCACAAAGCCCAACTCGGGAAGGCGCCGTGCATCTAACCTCGAAACGGGAGGGCCGATCAGGAGGAATGACCTCGCCGAGAGAGGAGACCCGTTCGGCCAGCGAGAGCCCCTCCTCGGGCACGCTGGCGCCATTTGGTCGGCAGTCGGGATTCTTTGCTAACCCGCCGGGTTATTTCACGACGACGGAGTCCAGCACCCTCCAGCCGGGCTCGCGGCATCCTACAGAGCTCGGATGCGCTGGCACAAAGCCGGGTTCTCCTCGAGCATCCGCAAGACGATGAAGGCTACGATTTAGGGAAAAGTGCACGCTAAAAGGGCTTGTCGATTCAGGGTGCGGGAGCGGTACATGCGATTGGACGACTGGTTTCTGACCCTCGAGGAAAGGGGTAATCCGCACAGCGGGATCGACGCCCATGAGACATCGAGAGACGCCTGGACCGAGGGCAACGACGTGTCCTTCCTCATAGACGGCGCGACGTACTTTTCGCGACTCATGGAGGAAATCGCCGCCCTGGAAGCCGGCGACCAGGTGCGGTTCACCGACTGGCGCAGCGACGGGGACGAACGTCTGGGCGACGATGGTCCGACAATTAGGTCACTCGTGGTCGATACCTGTCGCCGGGGAGTCGACGTTCGTGGTCTGCTCTGGCGATCGCACAGCGATCGCTTGGCCTTCAGCGCGAAAGAGAATCGACGCTTCGGCGCGGACGTGACCAAGGCGGGCGGTCAGGTACTCCTCGACGAGAGGGTTCGACGCGGTGGGTCGCACCACCAGAAGGCGGTACTGCTGCGGCACCCATCATTGCCCGAGCGTGATGTTGCGTTCGTCGGGGGCATCGATCTATGTCACGGTCGTCGCGACGATGGCCGCCACCGTGGGAACGACCAGGCGATCAAACTGGACGAGCGCTACGGTCCGCGTCCCCCGTGGCACGACGTACAACTCGCGGTGCGGGGTCCGGCGATCAGCGATCTCGACCGGACGTTTCGTGAGAGATGGGAGGATCCCACGCCACTAAATTACGCGGGTCTAGCGCGGTCGTGGACCTCCAAGGTAATGTTGCGAGACCGCATCGCCAGCGCGCTGCCCGTCGCGCTGGCTGATCCGCCCGCACCGGGTGGGCACGCCGTTCAGGTGCTGCGCACCTACCCGGCACGCAGGCCCCCATACCCGTTCGCCCCCTCGGGCGAGCGCAGCGTCGCCCGTGCGTTTGTCAAGGCGGTCCGCCGAGCCCGCACCTTGATCTACATCGAAGATCAGTACTTCTGGTCGATTGAGATCGCCGAGATCGTCGCGAGCGCTCTGCGACTACATCCTGAACTGCAACTCATAGCCGTGGTCCCGCGCTTTCCGGATAAGGACGGACGTCTCTCGGGACCGCCGAGCCGCCTCGCACAAGCTCGAGCCATCGCCGTGGTCAAGGCCGCAGGTGGCTCGCGCGTGGGCATTTACGACGTCGGGAATGAGGCAGGAACGCCGATTTACGTCCACGCCAAGGTCTGCGTGATTGACGACGTGTGGGCGACCGTCGGTTCGGACAACCTCAATCGGCGTTCGTGGACACACGATTCGGAACTTTCGTGTGCAGTGATTGACAGCGAAAAGGACTCTCGCGAACCCCTCGACCCGGCGGGATTAGGTGACGGTAGCCGCAAATTCGCGCGTGACTTGCGTCTGGCACTCTGGGCGGAGCACTTCGGGTGCTCACCCAATGACCCCGCCCTTCTCCCGCTTGAGTCCTCGACACGCCTGTGGGAAGCTGCCGGGCGCGAACGCGACGCCGGGGCCGATCTGAACGATCGCGCCTTCGGGTCGTCGAGTCGCGTTCGATCGCATGAAGTAGCGCCCATTCCGCGAGCATCTCGTTTGTGGGCCCGGATCGCCTATCGCCTGATCTTTGACCCCGACGGCCGTCCGATAGCGCTGCGGATGAAGCGCCGCTTTTGAGGGTCGTGGCACAACATCTTTTCGTCGCGGCTCAAGAACTACCCGGCCCGCTATTACGCGCGATTCCCCGGAGAATCCCTGCGGTCCAGAAGGGGACTTGGGCCATGTTCCAATCCAAGCCGGTGTTTAGGCGCTAGTCTCAGATTGAGCATGCCTTCCTCCAGAAGTGATTGCCGGCAAAGTCTTGTGGCTCAAAGATTTATTTCGCTAGGCGCGAAGATGAGGCGGGCAATACACAAGACGATCAATGATCGAAATGACCGTGACCAACGATTCCGACAATCGCACCTCACGAGTCAGCGCCGTTCAGGAGGCTCTCCCGTGCGGCCGAGATGAACCGGGGCAAAGTCACTTGGCCGTCAAAATGCCGTGGCCGGCGCACTTTCGGGTATTGGTTCCTGGTGGTCGGCCCTCTTCGTCATCCGCATCGTCCAATCTGACCAGAAGGCGAGAATATCAGGATCTGCTCCGGAGCAGTGGCAGGTCGCAAGTTTTGCGGTGCGCTGCAGTCCGTGACCAAGATCGCGGTCGTCGCACATCAGGGAAAGTCCTTCGGCGGTGGCTTGGGCGAACTTCGTCTCGGCGCGCGGATTCCCTGATCCATTGCGGTACCAAGCTCCCGGCAGCCGCGAGGCGGCAGCGTTGGGCGCAAAAGGCCGTGCCTAACGGAGCCGAACTGGTCTCCCTCTGGGGCGGGGACGGAACGATTCAGCGCAGTGTCAATGTCAT
>JAJYGZ010000315.1 GCA_021790495.1 Actinomycetes bacterium | reverse complement strand
CCAGCCGGTGCTGGTGGGTACGGCGTCGGTGGCAAAGTCTGAGCTACTAAGTGGATACCTGGACCGCAAAGGTATTGCGCATCAGGTTCTCAATGCGAAACAGCATCAACGCGAAGCGGCTGTGGTGGCCCAGGCCGGGCGCCTCAAGGCGGTGACGGTGGCAACCAACATGGCTGGCCGGGGTGTGGACATACTGCTTGGCGGTAATCCGGATGCTCTGGCGGACTCGGAGCTCGCGGCGCAAGGGATGTCCGTCGGAGACGACGGCTACGAAGCTGCGCGAGCAGATCTTCTGGTCAAGTTCAAGGAGCAATGCGCGCTAGAGGCCGATATGGTACGAGAACTCGGCGGACTTTACGTCTTGGGTTCCGAGCGCCATGAATCGCGGCGCATTGACAACCAGCTTCGCGGACGGTCGGGACGCCAAGGCGACCCGGGAGAGAGCCGATTCTTTCTCTCCCTCGAGGACGACCTAATGCGCTTGTTCGCCACCGGCGCGGTCTCGTCAATATTGGAACGGACCTTTCCTGACGATATGCCGATCGAGAATCGAATGGTGTCGCGGGCAATCGAAAAAGCCCAAACCACAGTGGAGGGCAAGAACGCGGAAATTCGCAAAGAGGTCCTCAAATACGACGAGGTCTTGAACGAGCAGCGCAAGGTGATCTATGAGCTTCGCCGCAGCGTTCTAGCTGGCGAAGATCTTGCGGATCGCACCCTCGAGGTTATTGAAACAACATTGGAGAGGATCGTCGAGGAGACCTGCCCTGGCGATTTCATCGAAAGCTTCGACCTGGATCGCTTGGTCGTCGAGCTCAATCAGGTCTATCCGACGCAATTTACCCCCGGCGACCTCGCCGAAGCCATCTCCAAGGATCAGATCTTTGAGAGCGTCTTTGCCGAGGCTACGACCTACTACCAGTCGCGCGAAGAGACGATGCCAGGCGGGGCGGAGACCCTGCGGGCGGTGGAACGCGAAGTGATGCTGAGTGTGATCGACACCAAATGGCGCGAGCACTTGGCCGAGATGGACTATCTCCGCGAAGGGATCAATCTTCGAGCAATGGGCCAACAGGATCCACTCGTGGCGTGGCAGCGCGAAGGATTCGTCATGTTTGGTAAGTTGATCGACCAAATTGACGCCGATTACCTTCGTTTTGTGATGAGGGTCGAGGTCATGGAGCAATCGCCAATATTGGTGCCCGGCACCGATCTGCAGCAAGCCTTTTACCAGAGTGCCCAAAGTGATGTCGAGGAACTCAGCGCTGACGCGGCTCAGTCCAGTAGCGGCCTGGCAGCTTTCAGCGTGGCTGGAGAGGCCGACGTGATGAGCGAACCTCGCAAGCTGGGGCGAAACGACAAGTGTTGGTGCGGTAGCGGGAAGAAGTTCAAGCACTGCCACGGAGCCTCAAGCGACTAGTTTGTACTGGGTCGTTCATTCCAGTTACGGACTGACACCGCGTTTCATTGTCTACCCGGATGGTTCTTAAGAGTTGCGATCTTACTCAGACGAACTTGAGACCCTTGCCAAAAGGGTTGAAGAGGCCAAGGGCTACCTTAAGCTCGACAAGTCGCTCCAGCGGCTGGAAGAGCTTGAGCCCGAGGTATCCTCTGCCGATCTTTGGAGTGACGCCGAGCGCGGACGCTCCATCAGTTCGGAGTACAACAAGCTTTTAGAGGACAAGCGGGTAATTGAGGCGCTTGAGGCGCTTCTGGAGGATCTTCGCACCTTGGAAGAGCTCCTCTGGGAGGATCCTGACGAAAATTTGCAGAGTGAGTATCGCGATGGCATGGCCGGAATGACCAAGCGCCTCGATGATCTTGAGTTGCGCTCGCTATTCTCGGGCGAGGACGACGAAAGCGATGCGATACTTGAGATAAAGCCTCGTGCTGGCGGTACCGACGCCCAGGATTGGGCGGAGATGATCCTTCGAATGTACCAGCGGTGGGCAGAGTCGAGCGGGATGGAAGTGGAGCTCGATGATATCTCGCCAGGGCAAGAGGCCGGAATACTCTCAGCTACCGTGGTGATCAAGGGTCGTTTCGCCTACGGTCTTCTCCAAGGGGAGCGGGGCGTCCATCGCCTGGTTCGAATGTCCCCATTCAACTCGAAGCACTCGCGCGAGACTTCCTTCGCGCTGGTTCAGGTCTTTCCCCTAACTCCTGCAGCCACCGAGGTCAATATTGACGAAAAGGATCTTCGCATCGACACATTTCGTTCTTCGGGTGCCGGAGGACAGCACGTCAATGTGACAGATTCTGCGGTTCGGATAACCCACATACCGACCTCGACCGTGGTCTCTTGCCAGAACGAGCGCTCGCAGCACCAAAACAAAGCCAAGGCACTACAAATTTTGGCTGCCAAGTTGCTCGATTTGGAAAAAGAGCAACAGCGCCAACAGCGAGAAGTTCTCGCTGGTTCGACGACCGAGATGGGCTGGGGAAACCAGATACGCAGCTACGTGTTGGCGCCATACCAGCAGGTCAAGGATCTGCGTACTTCGGTGGAGACCGGTAACGTGGACGCAGTGCTCAATGGCGGGATCTCGAATTTCATGGAGGCGTATCTGCGATGGAACAAGGGTCGGTCAGAGTAGCTATGGCCGCGTTCGCATCTCGTTGCTTCGAGTTTCGTCCTATGGCAATTAATTAGGCGGGTTGAATGATAAAAGTTGATCAGGTTACCAAGTCTTATAAGCCAGGGCAGTATGCCTTGCGGGATTGTTCCATGCTCGTGCAGCGTGGGGAGTTCGTATTTCTGGTGGGTCCTTCCGGCTCGGGGAAGTCGACTCTTTTGCGTTTGATGCTGAGAGAGGAACGGCCCGACCAGGGCCATGTTTTTGTGGCTGGCAAGGACCTCGGGGCGATGCCCGACTGGAAAGTTCCTTTCTTTCGCCGCAACATCGGAGCCATCTTTCAAGACTTCCGGCTTCTGCCAAACAAGACCGTTCATGAAAACGTGTCGTTCGCTCTGGAAGTGACCGGCAAGCCCAAGAAGGTGGTCGCCACCCAAGTGCCCCAGATGCTAGACCTGGTGGGATTGGCTGATAAGGCCGATCGCTTGCCAAATGAACTCTCTGGAGGCGAACAGCAGCGCGTCGCCATCGCCCGCGCTTTCATCAACAAGCCGCTGATACTCCTCGCCGATGAGCCTACGGGAAATCTGGACCCTGATACTTCTTGGGGAGTGATGCGGCTGCTTGAGCGTATCAACCGGACCGGCACCACGGTATTGATGGCCACTCACGACGTTGGGATCGTCGACTCGATGCGACGACGCGTGATCGAGCTTGACAAAGGCATGATCACGCGTGATCAAGTTCGCGGAGTTTACGGCATCGGCTGAACACCCCCTCGAAGGTTACTGCGAGCGCTGGCCACTCAGACTAGAAAGGTTGTGAGAAATTGGCTTTTTCGGTGGACTATGTATTGAAGGAGACTGCGACCAACCTTTGGCGCAATCGTTTGATGAGTCTTGCGGCGGTTTTGACGATCGCGGTGTCTCTCGCCTTGGTCGGATCATCGCTGCTCCTCAAGCAAGGTGTTTCGGTCGCAACGAGCCAATGGCAGGGAGGAACGCAATTGCTGATTTTCCTCCAGCCAAATGCCACCGCCGCACAGACCAGTGCGATTGGGGACCAGCTGAAGGCGACATCAGCGGTTAAGAGCTATTTCTATGTCAACCAGGCGAGTTCCTACACCGAATTCAAGCGGCTCATGGCCAATCAGCCTGACTTGCTCTCCTCGGTAAATCAATCTCAAATTCCTCCCTCGTTTCGCGTCGCCTTGAAGGACCCCGCCGAGGCGGCCGCGATTGGACAGATCTTCAACCAACAAGTTGGGGTCCGAGACGTCGAATACAACCGCGCAGCGATAGACACCATGCTCAAGATCTCTTCCATTGCTCAACTAGTGATCCTTGGCTTGGCCACGATCCTGTTGCTATCAGCCTCTGTTCTCATCTTGAATGTCATCCGTGTTGCGATATTCTCGCGTCGCCGCGAGGTTGCCGTGATGAAGCTGGTAGGTGCCACTAATTGGTTCATACGAATTCCGTTCATGCTCGAAGGGCTTCTTCAAGGGCTAGCCGGAGCCTTGGTGGCTGCTGTCGCAGTCGCTGGAGTTCGCTCCCTCTTTGGGTATGTGATACACCACTTTCGGGTTCAACTGCTTTCTTCATTCGTCTTGACCGGGCACGACTTGGCAATGACCGAGATATTCGTGATTTCTATCGGGACACTGGTCGGAGCGGCCGGTTCGCTTTTGGCCGTACGGCGTTATCTCGACGTTTGACGCTACCGAGCGCCAAGTGGACGGCAACTTTATTTCGCTCTCGCGTGGCTAAGGATGCGTATCGATGCACCCAAGCTGAGATGATTCAAATTCGTCGAATCGATTCGATCGAGCCGGGTAGAAGCGGTTCCTATAGCTAACATTTCCCTAATCTCTCGCAAAGATCCTCATCACAGTCGTTTGGCAACCTTTTTATCACGGCGAACGTCTGGTTCGGCGCTTGATTGAAAGGGAACCTGAAATGAGGTCTAAGTCGCCCATTCTTCTTGCGGTGGTTGCCGCCATCGGCCTTGGGGGGTGCGGCTCCGCGAACTCCATAGCGCCGATGTCGGGGTCAGGGGGGAGCTCGACCCCGACGACAACACTTTTCGCGCCTCCGTCTGCGGCGGTGTCCTCCACGACCTCGGTGGCCCCCGCGGCCACGACCTCGGCGGCCACCACCGCCGCGCAGAGCAGTGCGAGTTCCGCGCTCGGACCGAATTCGGCCGCGCTGGCGTCGATCGACGCGCAGTTATCCGGCCTGGCGGCCAGCTATGGGCAGGGATCCTCGGACATGTCGAGCGCTGGAGGATCTCAATGAGAAAGCCTTGGATCACATATTCACTGCTGGGCCTAGCCGGCGGCGCGATAGTCGGACTCGCACCAATCCCAGCGGCCGGAGCCTCTACCTTGCCCGACACCCTCGATGGCGCTATTGCCTATACCCAGGGCCAAATCAATGTTCGCGTCGCGACTTTGAACCTTCTGTCAAATAGAGTTGCCGATTCGACAGCTATCACCTCCAGCGATCGCTCGGGGCTCGATGCGATCATAGGAAATACTTCATCTGGCGACATCGCCGGATTGGAGGCTCTGAGCGCGAAGGTGGCCGCAGAGACCACCGTCGCCGCGGTGCGATCTGATCTCCACGAGGTATATGCGACATATCGCATCTATGCGGTGGTAAGGCCCCAGGTGGATCTGGTTCTGGCGGGGGATTCAGAAACTCGTATCGTCGCAGATTTAACCTCACTCGAGGCGCCCCTGCAGACCTTGATAGACCAGTCCGGGGCGCCCCAGGCCGCTGTGGCAGACTATCAACGCTATGTCAGCGACATCGGCGCTGCGACGACGGCGATCGGCACTATTCCAGGCCAAGCTCTCGCGGTGACGCCCGGGACGTTCAATGCTGATCCAAGCGCGACACATGCGGTACTGCAAAGCGATTGGCACTCCCTGGGGGTAGCACGGAGCGACCTCATCGATGCCCGTGCTCAGATCGCCGCGATCATCAGAGTCCTTGGCTGATCTTGGGCTTTGGCATCTTGGCGAGCCGATGTCGTGCCTCGAAATTCGAACCTCGAACCTCGAAACGGTATCGGCATGTGATTTCCCCTAGCCATCGCGTCTCGGGAAGTTGTAAGTCCTCAACGGACTGGAGTTC
>JAJYGZ010000057.1 GCA_021790495.1 Actinomycetes bacterium | reverse complement strand
GGCGAAATCGGATAGTTTGTCCGATCGCAACTCGGTAAGGGCCAGGGAGCATCGGGCCAGGGAGCTTTGGCTATTGGCCCTGGGACATCCAGTCAAGTCCGATGTCGAGAGAGACGGCGGAATGAGTGAGAGCGCCGACCGCGATGAAGTCGACCCCGGTGGCAGCGATTGCGGCCACGCTTCTAAGCGTCACTCCGCCCGAAGCTTCGGTTCGGGCTTTTCCTTTCGCCATCGCGACCGCCAGGCTCAACTCAGCTAAGCCCATATTGTCAAGCAACACCAGGTCGCACCCGACCGCGAGCGCTGCTTCAAGTTCCTCGAGGGTGTCAACCTCGACTTCGATTGTCAGGGCGGAGGTAACTTTTCGAGCTGCCGCGACTGCCGGTGCGATTCCTCCGAAAGCGGCGACGTGGTTGTCCTTGATCAGCACAGCGTCGTACAGTCCCATCCGGTGGTTGTGACCTCCTCCGCAGCGCACGGCGTACTTCTCAACAACGCGCAGACCGGGCAGCGTCTTGCGGGTGTCTCTTATCCGGGCTCCAGAACCTTCTACCGCTTGGACAAACTTTGCGGTGAGTGTCGCGATGCCCGAAAGATGGCACAAAAGGTTGAGCATCGAGCGTTCGGCGGCAAGAAGCAGCGCGGCCGGTCCGGATATCCGTCCGAGGACTTCGCCGGAGGTGACCCTGCAGCCGTCTTCTGTCTCTAGGACGAGCTCAAAGGGCGGACCTCCCACGCGTTGGCGGGCAGCGGAGAGGATGGGTTCCATCCCGACCAGGCCAGCGATTACGCCAGCCTCACGTGCCGCGAAGCAGACTTCGATATGGCGATTTCCTACGGACGCTCCGGTGGGGTCGCCAGATCCCAGGTCCTCCAAGAGCGATCTTTCGGCGATCTCGATGAACTGCGCGAACGGGGGATCAAGATCGATGCGAGTCACAGGCCAACTGCCGAAGATGGCAAATCCGCCCTCTCAGAACCCAACGGCACTGAGGAAATCTCGACAAAGCCCTCGGCATTTCGCTCAAGTACCTGGTGGCATTGCCAGAAGTCCTTCGGTTCGGGTGCATCCGCACGAAAATGCGATCCGCGCGACTCCTCGCGCCTAAGCGCGCCTACGGCCACGCCGCGCGCGAGAGTGGCGAGGTTCGCAAGTTCCCACTCCGCAACGCTGCTTCCCTTGTGATTCCAAAGAGCACCCTTGTCCAATTCGGCCGCGAGGACTTCTAAATGCTCGCCGGTCCTCACTACCCCGACATCTTCGGTCATTTTTGCGCGGAGATACTCGGTTTCGAACTTCACGTCGCGGGCGAAGGGCCGCAACGGGTTATTGAGCGCGAGCGGAGCGCCTCCGCCGACCAGCGGGTGGTTCAAAGTCTCGGCGATGCGTCTCGCGAATACTACTCCCTCTAGGAGCGAGTTGGAGGCGAGCCGATTCGCGCCGTGCACTCCGGTCGAAGCTGCTTCGCCGACGGCGTAAAGGCCGGGCAAGCTGGTGGCACCCCATAGGTCGGTTAGTACTCCGCCCATGGTGTAGTGCGTGGTTGGGGCGACCGGTATGAAATCCGTGCTGGGTTCGATGCCAGCTGCGCGACATGCGGCGACCACGGTTGGAAATCGGCGCTCGAGGGTTTCTGCGCCTAGGCCGGTGGCATCCAGATAGAGGTGGTCCAGCCCCTGTGCAGACATGCGCGCAAACATCGCCCGAGCGACAATGTCGCGGGGGGCCAGATCACCCAAGGGGTGAACCCCCTGGGTAACGAGTTCTCCGTGCGCGCCTCTGAGAATGGCACCTTCACCTCGAAGCGCCTCTGAGACCAGTGTGCGAGGATCGGAGTCGAAATACAGAGCGGTCGGGTGGAATTGTATAAATTCCAGATCAGCCAGTGCTGCTCCGGCACGAAGCGCTGCGGCGATGCCATCTCCGGTGCAGGCGGGAGGGGCGGTGGTTTGGGCGAAAAGCCGGCCTGCCCCTCCGCTGGCCAGTACCACCGCCGATGCTTTTATCGTTCGAAGTCCCGACGAGTCGGCCACGATGGCGCCGACTACGGTGCCTTGAGCATCTGTAAGCAGATCTACCAGAAAAGTATCGCCATAGATGCGAGAAGGGTCGATTCGACCCGCCAACCCCCGCCAGATCTCTGCGCCCGTGGCGTCGCCGCCTGCATGAAGAATTCTCGCCCGGCCGTGTCCGCCTTCAAGAGTCAACGCCA
This sequence comes from Actinomycetes bacterium, assembly GCA_021790495.1. GTDB lineage: Bacteria > Actinomycetota > Acidimicrobiia > Acidimicrobiales > Acidimicrobiaceae > Acidithrix. The sequence continues at coordinate 3,550 of JAJYGZ010000057.1, read as the reverse complement.
GGGATCCCTCGCTGCGCTCAAAAGTTACCCCGCATCGTTCCAGAAAGCCGACCGCTGCGGCGGCCTCTTGGACCAGAACCGTTACCGCGTCAATCTCGCAGAGTCCGGCTCCGGCGATCATGGTATCGAGGAGGTGGTCCGCCGGATTATCCCAAGGAGAAATGGCGGCGGCGAAGCCGCCTTGGGCGCGCGGAGTAGATCCGTCGTCCGGCGATTCTTTGGCGAGCACGGCAAAGCTAAGTTTGGAATCAAGAGACGCCCCGAGGGACAGGCCGGCTATGCCTGATCCTACGATTAGGACGTCGAGTGCTTCTACCGCAAGGAATTTAGGGTCGACGTCCACAATTGACCTGGAAAGATTGGGCCAGGCAAGGTCCGTAATAGCCATGGGCATCACCTCGATAGAACCGGGGAGGATCCGATCGATACCATGCGCTCGACGGCGGCATAAGCACGGAGACGGATCTCTTCGGGAACTTGGATTTCGTAAGTGCCCTCGCGTACGCTGCGCAGCAGTGCCTCGGGCGTGATCATTTTCATGAACTGGCATACGGCTTCATCGTCAACGGCGCGAAAGTCTCCGAGCGGGTTTGCCTTTCGGAGCTGATGCAGAATGCCGGTCTCGGTTGCGATTAGGGCGGAGCCGCTTCCGAGGCCGATCGCGCGCTCGACCATCGCTCCGGTACTGAGGATGTGAGTTCGTTCAGCCGGTATTTCGCCATCGTCCAGCAGGGTGAGCGCGCTTGCCGCGCAGCCGCATTCCGGGTGAATGAGCAGTTCGGCTTTAGGCTCAGCGTCGACTTTTTGCCGCAGCTGGATCGGGCTGATCTTGGCGTGCACGTGGCACTCGCCCATCCATAGATCCAGATGACGACCCGTAGTTCGAATCACGTGGTTTCCCAAGAAGAAATCGGGCAGGAATAGGATCTCGCGGTCTTCGGGCAAACTGAGTACGACTTCAACGGCGTTCGCCGAGGTACAGCAAACGTCGGAGACCGCTTTAACCGCCGCGCTGGTGTTGACATAGGCCACAACCAAGCCGTCGGGGTGTTCATCGCGCCACTTCAAGACGCCTTCGGTACTCACGGTATCGGCGAGAGAGCATCCGGCTTCAAGCACTGGAAGTAGCACCGTGCGATCCGGAGCGAGAATCTTGGCGGTCTCGGCCATGAAGTGTACGCCGCAAAAGACGATTGTCTTTGCGTCGCTGGCCGCGGCGATCCGCGAAAGTGCCAGCGAGTCGCCGACGTGATCCGCGACATCCTGGATCCATGGCAACTGGTAGTTGTGCGCCAAGATAATCGCGTTGCGCTCGCGTGCGTGGTGGCGGACTTCTGCTGCCCAGCTGTCGTAGCTCCGCGCCTCTTCGGCCATCTCAGTACCTCCGCTGGGCCCGTTCGTCAACCGGGATGAATACTATGCTCACAATGAGCATAACGCTATTCTAGCCGTTGTGCGTCTCTGTGGCAAGCCGTCCCCGCTGTATTACCACGCCGATGGCCGGGCGCTCGCGAAGGACTTCGCGGCGAAAACGGAATAGTTCGGCTGGACGGCCGCCAGTTCTTACCTCGATATCCCCGGTTCGCTCGACTAGGCGGTTCTGCTCAACCAAGCGTCGGAAGTTCTGCTTGTGAAGACGTTCCCCGCTCAATGCCTCGACCACTTGTTGCAGGCGGAGCAATGTGAAGGTCCCGGGGAGCAGTTCGAAGGCGACGGGCCGATAGGAAAGTTTGCCCCGGAGGCGCTCCAATGCCGTGGCGACGATTCGACGGTGGTCCAAAGCCATCGGGCGTCCGATTTCCACACCATGTGTCGAAGCTGAATCGGTTCCGGGAACGGCTTCTGCGACAAGTCCGATCTCAAAGAGGAGTTCGTAGCGGTCTAGGACACGATTGCGATTCCATGGGGTGCCGCCGAGCCCGAAAGCGATCTGGGCGCGCTCATGGCGCTGGGCCCAGGAGCGATCGGTGCTCGCGGATGCGATCCAGTCTTGGAGCGCCGGGAAGATATGTTTCCCCAGAATTGCCGGGGGCCCATCTCTCCAGTCTTCCCACGGAAGATAGGAGTACCACGGCGCCCATATCGGGGCGCCGCTTCCTGACACCTCGACCTCGCGCGTCAAAGCGAGATAGGCGACTGAGAGGAAGCGGTTACCCACTGGGGCGACCCTGCCGCGATCCCCGAAGGTATAGAGCTGTTCAAGGTAGCCGACCTCTATGCCGGTCTGCTCCGCCAACCAGCGCCTCAGGCCAAGTTCGAGCGTACGGTCCGCAACCGGGTCCAAAGGACCGAAGGGAACTCCCTCCCGGCCCCCAAGGGCGCCATCGCCACTGTGCTCAGGAGCGGTTTCGGCCTCGTTGGAGTCCAAGGGATGATCGGCAATTTCCAGCGGACGCCGCACGGTGAGAATTCTGGGCACGTCGCCCGTTACCGCGACGACGATGGCATTCAAGCCCACGGTTACCCCTACGTCGCCCCTGTTGCCTGAAGTTGCCATCTCAGGGTAGAATCTACCGTCCGTCATCGGCTATTGTCTCAGACCAGCTATCTTGAGATCGCTGGCGCCGCTTGCAACTAAGAAGAGGTAGCCCGAATCGCGTCTGAGCCCTAAGCGCCGAGGGCGAAGAGTGCGGCACCGGAGCCTACGAGTCCCGCGTTGTCGCCTAGTTCCGCCAGGACGACCTTTACCTCAAAATATGGCGGCTTGAGTTCCATAAAATGGGACTTTACCAAGTCAAAGACGAATTCCCCAGAAAGAATTACTCCACCGCCGAGCACCAGGGTCTCAACCGAGAAAAGGTGAACCACGTTCGCCAGGGCTACGCCAGCATTTCGCGCCAATTCATCCACCAGGGAGAAGGCGACTTTGTCGCCAGATTGCGCACGTGAGACTAGCTCTTGATTGGAGAGCGCGACTCCTCGTTCGGCCGCCATGCGCGCCAGCGCGGTTCCAGAGGCGCAGTACTCTACCGATCCGTCGCCAGATATCGCGGCGGTACTTGCATCGATGAAGCTGTGGCCGAGTTCGCCAGCCGAAAATCGGGTGTGAAATAGTTTTTTGTCGACCACCACCGCTGCGCCAACGCCGGTGGACACGGTTACGTAAGCCATCGACGCGCTTAGTCGACCCGCGCCAAAGTGTGCTTCGCCGATCGCCGCAAGGTCGGCATCATTGATTACCAGGCTCTTTCTGCCTAGCACCTCCGCTATGTTCCTTCCGCTTAGCTCCTTGAGGAATCCTTGGGGCAGATTTGGGACGAAGATCGGCTCCGATTTCTGGTAGTCGACCACTCCAGGGACGCCCGCCACGGCTATCTTGGCGTTTTCGTGTGGGTCAAGCTTGGCGGCAAGGGTGCGTAGGCCCGTCGCTGCGTCAGGTAAAGATGCGGTTGGCATCGAGTCATGGGCGATGAGATTGCCCGCGAGGTCGCAAACACCCATGCGAAAATGGGTTCCCCCGATATCTAGACCCAGGACGGTTTCATCCACGCGGATGCTCCTTAGTTATTTCGTTCCAAAGACTGCTGTTTTGGTCGGCGAAGACTAACAC
>JAJYGZ010000243.1 GCA_021790495.1 Actinomycetes bacterium | reverse complement strand
GGATTATCACGGCCAGAATCTATGCCCATCGCCGCGAAGGAGAAGACCACGGTGGTTTTTTCGACATCGCCGACGCCGACTTGCCGGCGGTCACGATCCTGGTTCCGGCATTTTGCGAGGAACTGGGACTTGAAGAAACCCTCTCCGTGCTGCACCACATTGATTATCCAAACTATGAAGTCGTTGTCGTTGACGACGGTTCCAGAGATGCCACCTCGCAAATAGCCCTGGGCCATGTGGCCGCGGACTCTCGATTTAGGCTCGTCATCAAGGAGTCGAACGAGGGCAAAGCGATGGCCATGAACGACGCCTTGGTGCTTGTCAATGGGGAAATCGTTGTTGTGGTCGATGCGGACGCGCGTCTACACAGCGACGCTCTTAGGCCCCTTGTCGCGCACTTTGTTAGGCTTCCGCGGGTTGGAGCGGTCACGGGCAATCCCCGGGTCTCTAACCGAACTACTCTCCTGACCGAACTGCAGACGCTCGAGTTCACGTCGATAGTCTCTTTGCTACGTCGGTCTCAGGTGGTATGGGGCAGAATCCTCACAGTTTCTGGAGTTGTAAGTGCTTTCAGGCTAAGCGCGCTGCGCGACGTGGGACTTTTTGACCCGTCAATGGCCACCGAAGACATAGACGTCTCTTGGAGGCTGCAGCGCAAATTCTACGATGTTCGCTACGAACCCCGAGCCCTCGTCGAAATGACGGTACCTTCGACGATGAGGGGACTCTGGCGGCAAAGGCGGAGGTGGTCCCTCGGCTTGGTCCAAGTTATTAGGCGTCATCGCGGGATCGTTGCGCATTGGAGAAACCGACGCCATTGGCCTGTAATCGCCGAAGCTGTGCTCTCGGTACTTTGGGCACATGTATTCATTGCGCTTCTGGCATTTTGGTGCTTATGCCTTATCTTGCACGTTCCGCCGCCCGGCGCGTCACCGTTCCCCAACACCTGGGGAATCTTGGTCTCGCTGGTGGCTATCGCGCAGCTCGCGTCCGGGGTCAAGCTCGATGCCCGCTACGATCCTTCGGTCAAGTACTCCTTCTGGTTGGCGCCTGCCTACCCGATTGGATATTGGCTGATCATGTCCCTGGTAACGGTGCGATCGACTATCCCGGGGCTGCTTGCGCGCCAGCCTAAGGTGGCTCGATGGTCTACTACTCGAGAACTACCCAAAGGGGAGGAGGCAGCGCCCCATCCCCGAAGAGAGCGTTTCGAGCGGGGCCCCGGTCTTGCTTCGACTCCGCCTGCCCAAGTCGCCGGGTCACTCTCGTTGCCCAATCCGAAGGACGAGTAGCTCCGCCGGATGGCTGCAATTTGATGGTTCGAATTAGCGACGCCAAGGCGTGGGCTTAGGGATTCGCCTGCGTGCATAGTGGCTAAGCCATCGTTGAAGTTACGTAGAGAATTTGGCGAATTTCCTGGCCATCTCAGCGCTGGAGGCGCAGGGTATGATTATCCCGAGATGGGCAAGAAGCATATGCGGGCGCGAATCGAAGATGGAGAGACCGTCGCGTACTCCGCGCGTCCACATGGCGTTGTCCTCTGGGCTCCAATGGCATTGATGTTCTTGGTGGCAATCGGTGACGGCGTGATGATCTTTCGCTATTCATGGCTCGGCGTGCTAATCAAACTGGTTGGACTGCTACTGCTTATCGTGGCAGGCCTTAATTACGTCGCCCGTTTTCTCGCTTGGCGCAATGTTGAGTTCGTTGTGACCTCTAGGAGGGTGATTTCAGCATCGGGAGTGTTGACTTATCACTCCCGAGAAATTCCACTGGACCGAATCTCTGAAATCTCGGCGAGCGCAACCTTGTGGCAGCGTCTGCTTCGAGTGGGAACGCTTGCGATCGCCGCGGCCGGGGACGACCCTGACTTGGTATTGCGCTACCTCTATGACCCTGTCAAGGTGCGTAGCGTCTTGAACGGGGCAATTGAGGCGCGGCGCACGCGTATTGAGTCCGGTACTACCCAAAGCTTCGCAGCCGTTTCGAGCCAAGCGAGCGCCGAGCATCCGATCGAGCAGCTCTCTCGGCTGGGCGAACTCTACTCCAGGGGTCTGATTACCCGTGGCGAGTTTGAGGCCGCCAAGGCGGAGTTGCTGAAGAGGATTTAGGCGCCTGGCGTAGTCGAGTCGGGGTGATGCGCCCTAGGTGCGGAAGGTGATCGAGACCACCTCGGTAGGTTCGATAGGATGTTCTTTCAAATAGTTTCGTAGCTCACCAAGTTGCGATTGCGGTATGCAGCTCCGTCGGGCAAGCCTAGTCAGGCCCGCCTCGTCATTGAGATCCAGTCCGTTTCGATGCCATGTTTCTACCGCGGGGTCATATCCGAGGAGCTTGATCATCTCGATCACGGTTTGGTAGTTGGGTTCGATGGGACGTCGATAGCCGTAGAAGTACTTCCAGATGGGATTGGCAGAAAAGTGAGGATGTCGGGCGGTGAGTTCTATCACAACGGCATAGGTCGAGGCGCCGATGAGCGCCTCGATAAAAGGGATCGGCGCTGATACGTTATAGAGGACGTTAGCGCAGGTGACGACGGGTGCCGTGGCGGCGGTGGCTGTGGGCCAGGCTGAGTTGATTATTTCGATTGACGAGTTCGCGATACCTAACGCTGCGGCGTTCTCGCGGAGGCGGTCCAGCATCTGGGGGCTTTGGTCCACGGCGATAAGATGCTCTGCGGGAGGGAACAATATTAGAGAGGTTCCGCCCGACGCGCAACCGACGTCGAGGAGGCTCCTGGTACCAGGCTCAAGTTCGCTCAGGGCACTTATTGCAGCGCGCATGCTGGGGGTATCGCGACGCGCGAGATCGGGAACGAAACTTTCCGGCAAGAGTTCGAAGGGATTTTGATCTATTCGCTCGATGTACTCTTCTGGTATCGCCCATTTGGCAAGCGCATCTGCCCACGCGTCTTGGAGCGCTTCAAGCGCGCTCGGCGGTCGCTCCATCTTCCTCCCTTGCCTCTCTCCCATGAGAAAATCGAATACTAGGCAACGTTAGCGACAACGGCGGCGCTTTGGGTCTCTCGGGGATCGGATCCAATCAGGTTTGGCGCCAAATTGGCTCCCGCGATCGAAACGCGGGGGCGCATCGCTTGTAATTGACCTAGGGTTTGCTTTTAATCCAAGCTCAAATGAGGTTCAGTCGTGCAGTTATCTTCTAAGACGAGTTACGCGCCACTTGAGGGCATAGTAGCGGTTGAGTTTGCCGGAATCGGACCCGGCCCGTTTTGCGCAATGTTACTTGCCGATTTAGGCGCGCGGGTGATTCGGGTCGACCGGCCCATATCAAATGGCAAAGCGATTGCGGTGGAGCGTCTGGCCCAAGCGAGAAGCGATGTTTTGGGCCGATCCAAGTGGTCGATCGCGTTGGATCTCAAGAGCGCTGACTCGCGAAGTATCGCCGAGGCGCTCCTAACTCGCGCCGACGTTCTGATCGAAGGATACCGACCTGGAGTAATGGAACGGCTGGGCTATGGGCCCGAAGACGTGTTGGCGCTCAACCCCGCGATCATTTACGCGAGAATGACCGGTTGGGGTCAGACGGGGCCGCTTAGCTCGCTGGCTGGGCACGACCTCAATTACATTTCGTTGTCCGGAGTTCTCTCGATGATCGGTCCGGCTGGCGGCCCTCCATCGATACCGCTCAATCTCATCGGCGATTTTGGGGGTGGCGGGATGTACATGGCCTATGCGATCGCCGCCGCTCTCGGAGCGAGGGGCGAGGGGCGCCGCGGCGTGGTGATCGACGCCGCCATGTCAGAAGGTGCCTCCATCCTTGCGGCAATGATATTTGGCATGTGGTCATCAGGTAACTGGGTGGAACGGCGCGGGTCGAACTTGCTGGATGGCGGAGCGCCGTTCTACTCGATCTACCGCTGCGCAGACGGCGGCTACATTGGGGTAGCGGCGTTGGAGCCGCAGTTCTATAGCGAGCTTCTGGCGCGCCTTGGCCTTGGTGACGATGCCGCCTTCGCCGATCAGTACAACCGCGAAACCTGGGTTGATATGCGCGTTGGGTTTGAAGCGGTATTCGGGTCCCGGCCCCGAGCTTACTTCGAAGGCATTCTCGCCGACTGCGACGCCTGCAGTTTCCCGGTTCTTTCGCCCCAAGAGGCCTTGGATCATCCCCACAACCTGGCTCGAGAGTCTTTTGTCGATGTTGGAGGGGTTGTTCAGCCGGCGCCGGGACCGCTTTTCGACGGTGCTAGACCGTCGATTCCCCGACCGGCGCCCTTTGTCGACGAGCATCGCCGCGAGGTGCTTGACTTTATCGGCTTCGACTAGGGCCTTACGTTTAAGGGGCCCGGCATCTCACTGCGCATCACCTGGATTCGATTTTAGAATATCAGCGTGACGCACTCTGGTAAAGGATACTTTGGCGTGGTCAAAGGGTTAATTCCTCGGAAACCAAAATGGTCAAATCGGGCAAATCGAGGGCGCTACAGTGGAATGTTTAAAGGCTTGCGATGCCATAATTATCGCGTTTTGGCTGGAGGTTGATTTGTGCTAAGCCCGATTCGGGTCCAATGTTGCGCTAGCGGGCAAGTGTCGCAATGATCAGGGTGACCGCTGGCACGTTGGCAGGGTCCGAATCAGCCCCAGGTGCGGCAATACTCGCGCCACCGGGATCTCGGCATCGCCTGCAAGACGACTGGTCGAATTGGACCCCGGACGAAGTTGTGACGTGACGCCCGAGCGTTTTGCCAGATTCTTATTGATTTCGAGCCGCCTTAGTGGGATCGTTCCAAAGACACTTCGGTGCAAAGCGATTCGCAAGGAGGTCGAAACCGATAGATTCGGGGTCTTGGCGAGTTCCGAGGATGCTTTGGCGCCACGGCTAAAGAGAACCACTTGTTACTGGGCGATAATTGAGAGGAAGGAAGCAGTTGGTAAAGGAAATATTCGAAATACCCATGGCAGAGGCGGGTCCCGTTGGTATTGAGCGCCGGGGGATCGACTATGTTCCCGCAAAGGAACGATGGGCGAAGCCGCTAAACCTCTTTTGGATGTGGGGCGGTGCGATCTTCAACGTAGAGATCATGGTCTACGGTGCGATATTGATGAGTTTTGGGCTCTCCTTTGCCCAAGCCGTATTTATCATCCTGGTCGGCAACTTGTCTTACCTCCTGTTGGGACTCACCTCTTTGCAGGGGCCAGAAGCTGGCACCACCACCTTTACCATCAACAGGGCGAGTTTTGGACCCAATGGCTCCAAGCTGATCGCGTTCTTTAACTGGCTCACCCAAGTGGGATTCGAGACTGAGGGGCTGGCGCTCGTGGTGATTGCTGGCTTAGCTCTGGCCTCCAAGTTGGGAGTTCACTCCTCCACCACCCTCAAGGTGGTGCTGATACTCGTAGCCGCGGGAATTCAGCTTCTTTTACCCCTGTTGGGACACGCCGCGATACTCAAGACCCTTAAGTGGCTGTTTGTGCCGTTTCTGGTGCTATTTATTATCTTCGCGGCCCTGAGCGTCGGCAAGGTCAATGTCCATTCGGTGCACCACGGAGCCAACTGGCAGACCATGCTAGAGGGGCTCGCATTTATCATTTCGGCGTCGGGTCTTGGATGGACCGAAAACGGCAACGACTACTCCCGCTACCTGAAGCGGGATTCATCGGCCAAAGCTACCGTGGGCTGGGTGTTTCTAGGAACCTTCATTCCTTCGGTGGCGCTCATGGTGCTAGGTGCGGCGGTGGCAACGTTCGTAGGTTCCAACTCGGGATCGATAACCGGAATTGCCGCCAATTTCACGCCGTGGTTTATCTGGCCATATCTGGTCGTGGCGATTGTGCA
>JAJYGZ010000130.1 GCA_021790495.1 Actinomycetes bacterium | reverse complement strand
ACCCAGTTTCCCGGGTCAACTCATTAGCAGTGAGTCCCATTCGACCACTCTGGCACCTCTCCAGCAACAACGTAAGTTTAGCCTTGGTGGACACCGCTGTCCCACATGGCACAAAACGGACTCGAAACGTTATTCGACATGTCCGGTGCTTTGCCAGCCAACTAAGCAATTCAAGGCCCAGGCGCCATCAAACGAGTTCCAAGTCAGCACTCGTTCCTCCCGCGAACACGGATCGTCATGTCCACAGCAGACTCGGTGTGGCGATTGGCCAATTCGGAGTGCAAAATGTCAGCCTCTCTCTCGGACACCGCACCTGTATAATCCATAAATGGTCGCCAGACCACCTGACCCTTACGCCGCGGAGTTGATCTTGACCCCATTACTGATTGCCGTCTTCGCAGTATTTGGCGCATTGGCCCGATACTTTCAGTCGTCTCTGGTTGCATCCCTGGTAGGCAAAGACTTTCCCTACGCGACGCTCAGCATCAATCTGATCGGGTCGTTCTTGATGGGGTTTCTGTTCTATCTGACGCTGGAGAGATTGAATACGCCAGCCTCGCTTCGCGCTGGCATCCTCACCGGGTTCCTCGGCTCGTATACGACATTTTCGACTTTTTCGATCGAAACCTTCACCTTGGTGCAAGAGGGCAGGATTGCCCGAGCCGCCATTTATGCGCTAGTTTCACTCGGATTAGGTCTCCTGGCGGTCGGAGCCGGAGTAGCACTCGGGAGGCGATGATGACACAGGGCAACGACTACGTGATGGTGCGCATCTACTTCAACGAGGGAGATCGCTCGGAAAAAGAGAACCTCGCCAAGAAGCTTCTTTCCGACCTGCTTGACAAGCACTTAGTCGCTGGAGCAACGCTGCAGCGAGCTTTGGCTGGTTTCGGCTCGCATGGCGTCGTGCACGAAGCGACGATTCTGCACCCCGAAGCGCGGTTGCCCCTAATTTTGGAATTCTTCGATAGCAGCGCAAATGTGAGCCGCGCCCTCGAGTACATACTTACCTTTAGCGGCGTGACTGCAATCTCCTGGCCGATATCGACTTACTAGCCAAATCCACCGGGACAAAGATCGTCCGATTCGCGGATTTTGACGTGACCACCCAGATCTCCGTCGAATTCCGTGGCCAATGCTAAATGCGGCGCCTTTGTCGGACATGATTCCACTTCAAAAAATCATCTAAGCAACTCCGCGCGGCGCGAATCGCCTTACCAGGCGCGATCTGTCTACGGAGTCGCCGTTGGGGCATTCGGCCTTGCGACTTTTACGTCGCGTTATGATTAATAGCAATTGCTAATTTTATTAATTGCATATTCTATCAATCGATTGGGAGCAGCCATGACAACTCCGCTCTACCAGCTAAAGGCAGAGTTTTTCAAAACTCTTGGCCATCCGGTAAGAATAAGAATTCTCGAGTTGCTTAGCGAGAGATCGCGACCGGTTTCGGAATTGAACGAACAGGTCGCAATCGAAGCGTCACACCTAAGCCAGCAGTTGGCTGTGCTAAAGCGGTCTGGATTGATAGATTCCACGAAATCCGGGTCCTCGGTCACCTACTCGTTGCTGCATCCCGAGGTAACCGAACTTCTAGCAGTGGCACGGCGCATCCTGACCGAGGTGCTTTCGGACTCCGCAAAACTTCTCGAAGACCTAAACAATGCAACAAGGTAACACGCCGATGCCGAGACGGCTTTCCGATACATCCCCCTCAGGCCCCAAGAGCTAAGCGCGTGGGATTGATCCGGCGCATCGTTAGCTTGGGAAAGCTCGCCCAGCCCCAGCCTTCGCTGGACCCCGCGCGAGAGATCCGACCGGATCTCTCTTCCGGGTCGCTGGTATTGCGCCACGTCGACGCGGGCAGCTGCAACGGATGCGAAATCGAACTTTCGGCATGCTTTTCGCCAATTTACGATCTTGAAAGCTTCGGCGTATCACTAACAGCTTCCCCCCGACACGCCGATGGCCTGGTGGTAACCGGCGTCGTAACCCGCAATATGCAAAAACCCCTTATGGACGCCTACATCGCCACCCCCGGACCAAAAGCGGTCGTGGCACTGGGAGACTGCGCCATCAACTGCAACGGCTTGCGCGAGGGATACGGCGTGACGGGCGCCGTAGCGGACCACCTCGACGTCGACCTCGAAATACCGGGTTGCCCGCCCGAACCCGCCGAGATTGTCGCCGCACTTAGAAGAGTCTCTAAAAGGTGAACGCTCTAACGCAAGGCGACGTGACGACTCGCCCTCTCAGCGGCGGCGCCAAATCCCAGCGATGGATCGTGGCGTCGAATATCGCCACATTGGGCGCGGGGGTAGCCGGAGTCGTGCTTGGCCTTGAGGGGCTCGTCGGCCACGGTTTCGCCTTCCTTGCCTCTGGAGTCGTTCCCCCCTTCGGACTCTCCATTCGAACCACCGATCTCGGGTCGTTCTTTGTGATCCTTATCTCCCTCGTCGCGACCTGTGTCGCTCTGTACAACTTCGGATACGCGAAGTCCGGCCATCTCTCCGCGATCTCGCTGGCGATTTTCCCTATATTCGTCGCAACGCTCGAGATCATTCCTTTGACGGCTTCGATCCCGTCATTTCTGTTTTTCTGGGAGCTCATGGCCATTGAGTCGATCTGTCTGGTACTCGATCACTACCAGCGTGAGCGCGCTCAGCACGCCGCCTTGCTGTACGCCGCGGTAACTCAACTCGGCTTCTTCTCGATACTTGGGTTTTTCGCTCTTGTCGCAAGCAGATCTCACGGCCTGAACTTCTTGACCCTGCAAAACGCCGTGGCCTCGCTTTCCCCGGGACAAAGGAATCTGGCGTTCGTCTTGGCCCTAGTCGGCTTCGGATCCAAGGCCGGGTTAGTACCTCTCCACGCATGGCTGCCCAAAGCGCACCCCGAGGCGCCAGCCCCGGCGTCAGCGCTAATGAGTACCGCAATGGTGAGCCTTGGCATCTTCGGGTTGATCAAATTCGTCGTCGTTCTCATGGCGGGGGGCCCAACCTGGTGGGGAATGTTGCTCCTAGGGATCGGGGCCATTTCGAGCATCTACGGGGTCATAGAGTCATCCGTTTCCAGCGACCTTAAGGTGCTTCTGGCGTACTCGACCACGGAAAACATGGGACTGGCGACTCTCGCTTTGGGTACTTCTCTCGTAATGACCTCGACGCACCACCCAAACCTCGCTTGGGCAGCCGCCGTCGCAACCGTATTTATTCTCGGCTCGCACGCGATGTTCAAGGGTTTGGCATTCCTCGCCGCGGGCACCGTGGGACTAGAGACCGGGACCACGGATCTCAACGCCCTCGGGGGGTTGACGCGAAGAATGCGATTCACTTCCGGAGCGTTTGGCATTGCGGCACTCTCCGCATCGGGACTCCCGCTGGGGGCGGCATTTATAGGCGAATGGATCCTGCTCCAATCTCTGATTCACCTCGGACCAGCTAACGGCTTGGTGGCTCTGGCCGCGCCGCTTACCATCGGCGCGATCGCTCTAACCTCTGGCATCGGTCTTCTCACCATGGTTAAGGCGTTTGGAATCGGCTTTTTGGGCAAAGCGAGATCCGACCTTGGCGAAGGTCTCGAGGAACGATTCGGAGTTATGCAATTCGCGATGAGCCTTCTGGTTGTGGCCAACCTCGCTATCGCACTGTTGCCCACGGCGTTCGGCTCTGTGGTCAAGCGGGTCGCTTGGGCGACACCTTTGCACTCCCTGCATGGAAGCGGTCAAGGCCAACTTGGCCAATTGACCGTCTATGGGCTGACCGGAAGTATTTTTCCGCTCGCCTCCGCAGTGTTATTTACCCTTGCGGTCCTGGCGACCGCGACGGTTATCAAGTTGCGCAAGAGATCCCGACCGAGCGATGCGGACGTCGACCTATGGGCGTGCGGCGCCCGGGATCTTAATTCAGCGATGCAGTACAACGCTTCGTCATTTGCCGAGCCGCTGGAGCGGGTCTTCGCCGATGTGATCCGCCCCAAGCGCGACGTGGAAATCATTACCTTTGAGGAATCGCGGCTTTTGATCTCACGGGTGGAGCTTCGGAGCACTCCGCACGATTCGATCGAATCGGCGCTCTACCTGCGGGTATGGGCTATCGCATCCTATGGCGGACGTCTGGCTCGTCTGGCGCATAATGGCTCGCTCAATCGTTATTTGGCGTTTGGCGCCGCCGGACTGTTGGTCGTATTGGCGGTGCTGCATTGAGCTATCTTGCCTTGTTGATACAACTCTCTTTCGTGGGACTGGGATCTCCAGCGCTCATCGGCATGATGGCTTGGATCAAGAACCGCTTGGAGGGCCGCCGCGGGGCCAGCGTCGCACAGCCCTGGCGCGAAATACGCAAGCTCTTCTCCAAGCAGATAATGAACCCCAAGCACACCGGCGCCTTCTTCAGCATTGGTCCCCTGCTCTTCTTCGCCAGCACCGCGGTGGTGGCCGCGATGATCCCCTTGATCACAACCGAACTCCCGCTCCATGCCAGTTTTGATCTCTTCTGGGTAGTCGGATTCTTGCTAATAGGAACTATCGCCCTTTCATTGGCGGGCCTAGATACTGGAACCTCGTTCGGAGGAATGGGCTCAAGCCGAGAACTTACCGTGGTTGCCCTGCTAGAACCCAGCATACTGATGGCCATATACGCGCTTTCGATCAGAGCGAACTCGTCGAACATCTTTGCCATCGCCAACGCTACGGCTCTTCATCCCGCTCGGATCGCCAGTCCCGCGAGCGCCCTCGCCTTTGCGGCGCTGGTTATTGTGGTAATTGCCGAAGCGGGCCGTCTCCCTGTGGACAACCCCGCCACCCACCTGGAATTGACCATGATCCATGAAGCTATGGTTCTTGAGTACAGCGGCTATCGCTTGGCTTTGGTGAAATGGGCGGCGGCTGTTCGACTTCTGCTCTTGCTAGGACTCATCTCAAATCTCTTCCTTCCGGTGGGATTGGCGACAACAAATGGTATCGGCGCGATGGCGATCGGCCTGGTTCTTGTGGCCGCAAAAATAGCGTTGCTCGGATCGCTGCTTGCCATTGCCGAAGTTTTTATGGCCAAGCTGCGCCTCTTTCGCGTACCGGAACTTCTCGGCGGGTCATTCGTATTGGGACTCCTGGCAGTAACCATTTCGTACTACCTTCCGGCGGCAACACGTTGAATAGGCCCCTGCTACCATGAGAGGCTCTCTATACCTCGGCATCTTGTACGCCGACGTGGCAATATTTCTCATGTCAGCCATTGCCATCGCGTGGCAAAAGAACATTGCCAGTCAAATTAGGATGCTTCGCGTCAGCGGCGCCTCCCTGGCGGCGATCCCTTTCATAAATGGGATCCGATCTGGGGATCTTGCGATGGTACTGGTGGCGTTGGCGATTCTGGTTGTTCGCTCCGTCGTCACGCCGACCCTAGTTTCACGGGCCATCGCGCTTGAGCCACCTGCTAAGCCCGCGAGCCGAAGAGTCAACTCCACCTCGTCGTTGCTGGCCTCGGGAGTCGCGATCCTTTTCGCCTTTCACGTGACGCAACCGATCGTCGCCTTCGACGCAACCGCGACGATTAGCGCGGTTCCAATCCCCTTTGGGGTTGCACTAGTTGCCGTGGTCCTGCTAATAAGCCGACGGCAAATGGCGTCGGTGCTGGTATCTTTTCTCCTCTTTGACAATGCGATTTCGGCCGTCGCATTCATGCTCACCATGGGAGTCCCAGCAATCGTCGAACTCGGAGCACTGCTCGATGTTTTATTCTTGATACTGGTATTGGTCTTGTTGGCCGCAAAACTACGCCCCCACCTGCTTTCGACAGACATCGACGAACTTCGCGAGCTGCACGAATGACCATTCGCCAGACCGCGCTTATTCTCCCTGTTGTCATACCGCTTCTGGTGGCACTGGCAAGCTAT
>JAJYGZ010000335.1 GCA_021790495.1 Actinomycetes bacterium | reverse complement strand
CAAATGTATGCGTGATACCGACTCGGCTACAACTACCGATATCCCCAAAGATTTCAGCGGTTCCGAGCCGTTTCTGCTTGACCCGCATCCGAAGTTGCTGCCAGCCACCAACACGTCCCCATGGCGAACTTGGGCGGCCCAGTCGGGTCGATTCGAGTGCATACAGTACTTTGCCGCTTCGTCTCGGACGAAGTTTTCGCGCCGAGCAAAGACCAACATGCCGGGCACCATGAGATCGGTACTGATGTTGTCCCCGAACTTCCAAGTCCGCCCGGTATAGATAGTGTCGATCATCTCTGCTCCTTGGTTGTTCAGGGGGTGAGGAACTGTCGCGGATCGACGATCTCGCCAGCGATGGCAGCCGCCGCCACAGTCGCCGGACTAGCCAAGTACACCGAGGAACTTGGGCTGCCCATTCGACCCTGAAAGTTGCGGTTGCTCGAGGAAATGCAGACATCGTTGTCGCCGAGGACACCCAGGTGTCCTCCAAAGCAGGGACCGCAGGTCGAATGCTCGACCACACATCCCGCGTCGGCGAAGATCTCGAGCCAGCCCGCCTTCAAGGCGTCCCGGTATACCTCTTGCGAAGCCGGACTGACCAGCATTCGCACTCGCGGATGGACGCGCCTGCCTTTCATGATCTTTGCCGCAATCTCGAGGTCTTCTTGACGAGCATTGGTACAAGATCCGAGGAATGCCTGATCAATCTGGATGTGGCGACCCTCTGCTTCGGTTACCGGATGCACATTTCCCGGATCGTTGGGAAACGCCACCATTGGCTCAAGGCTGGAAAGATCGAACTGGTAAGTAGCTTCGTAGGCGGCGTCAGGGTCAGCCGAGACTGGCGTGTAGGGTCGGGCAACCCGGGTTCCGAGAAACTCTTCCACCTTCTCGTCGAACTCGAAGAGGGCAAACTTGGCGCCAACTTCGACGCCCATGTTGGCGATGGTCCAGCGCTGGGCGAGGGTCATCTGCTTGGCCACGGGGCCGGTGTACTCAACGGATTTGTAGAGACCGAAATCCGTTCCGAGCTGGCCCGCCACGTGGAGGATGACGTCCTTGCCGACACACCAGGTGGGCAAGCGTCCGTCAAGCACGATGCGAACGCTTTCAGGCACTCGGAACCAAAGCTCGCCAAAAGCCAAGATGTATAGCGCGTCGGTTGCCGCATTTGTCACGCAGGCATTGAATACGCCACCGCTGGTTGAATGAGAATCGCCCATTGCGATCAGCTCTCCAGGGGCAATCATTCCGTTCTCGGGAAAGACCTGATGGAGTATCCCGCCACGGCCATACTCAAAGAAATGAGTGATGCCGTACTTGGCCACAAGACGGCGGAGCTCCTTGACAGCATTTGCAGCTTCGATGGTGGGTGGCGGGGCGAGATGGTCGTCCACGACGAAGACCCGCTCGGGGTCCCATACTTTTTCTACGCCGAGCCGATCCAGCTCCCCGAGCATGTGGCCCGAAGTGGCGTCCACCTTGCACCATACGTACTCGCCCGGTGTCACCCGCTGCAGGCCAGCATGAGACGCGAGAATCTTCTCGGCCACGGTCATGCCCATTTTGCTACGTACCTCCGTGATGGTATTGTGCCGTGCCGTAGCGGCCGCCAACCAGGTCGCATCATGTCACGCTCCGGCGGCGGCGCTCAAGCGTCGCTCGCCTTCGCGGACGTCACCCAAATAACCGATAACCGTGTCCGAGAAGACGACATCGCAGTACTTCATCCACAAATCGAGCAATGCCGCGGCGTGGGAGAGTTCCACGCGATCGAACACGCAATCCTCGACCACCACAACGTTGTAGTTGTGGGTCGTCAGGTCAACGGCGCTGGCGCGTACGCAGCCCCCCGTGCTGTTGCCTATCAAGATCGTGGTATCGATGCCCATAGCCACCAGCCAGCTCGAAAGCGGCGTCCCATACAAGACGCTTGCGTAACTTTTGTCCAGCACGATGTCGCCTTCGCTGGGCGCGACATCGGCCACAATCTGCCACTGCTGGTCGGTGATCACCGGCTGCTGGGTAGTTCCCATCCGCTTCTTGGCGAATCCGTCGAATTTTATCAACTGCGGTACGTAGCGTGTGTAGATGATCGGGACACCTGAAGTGCGGCATGCCTCGAGCAGTACCTTTTGTTTGTCAATGGCAGCCCAAGCTTCATGCCCGCATCCACTGGGCCATCGCTTGATCATGGTAAGTATGTCTTCGTCCTTGTCGCCACAGGCCATGTGCTGCATGTCGACCACGATCAAGGCCGGACGTGATCCGAATCCCCGCTCGCGGACCGACCGCGCCTTGAGGAACTCGCGATCCCGGGGCGTAAGCAGAGGCTCCCAGGCGTGCGTTTCCGTGCTCATTGCTTTCCTCCTTTGATTCCGGCGCCGGGACTACTCGTCTGGGCAACCCTCAAGTACTTAGCGGACCCTGGCTTGGCGACCACTTGGAAATCTCGCACAATTACCCGTCCGCCCCGCATCGTCAGGATCGGCCATCCCTTCAAGCGCATTCCTTGGTAAATGTTGTAGTCCGAGTAGTGTTGCAGCAACGCCGGGGTCACAACCTCTTGGCGCTCAAGATCGACGATCACCAAATCAGCATCTGATCCGATTCCGAGAGACCCCTTTCGGGGGTACATGTGGAAGATCTTGGCCGCATTGACCGAGGTGACCTCAACCGCGCGTTCGAGGCTGATCCTCCCCTTATTTACGCCCTCGCTCAACACCATTGGCAGCAGGGTTCCAATTCCCGGTATTCCCCGTGCGGCTTCCCAAATGGTTCCGCCTTTCTTCTCAAGCTTTGTGCCGGTGTTATCCGTGCCCACCGTATCGAAAATTCCGTCACGCAAAGCTATCCAAGAAGCCTCCACGTCATTTGCCGTTCGGATCGGGGGGCTGATCTTTCCAAGATTGCCAATTGGGTCGTCGCATGTTCTGCCTAGGTAGTGGGGGCACGTCTCGGCGAAGGCATTGGGGTGAGTCCGTTTCGCGCGGGTCATGGCCTCGACGGATTCCGTGGCGCCAAGGTGCACGATGTAGACGGGACAACCCGCGAGTTCGGCAAAGTAGCACGCGCGCATGGCGTTTTCCGCCTCGGCGAAGCCCGGACTCGCTTCGTGCCAGGCGCGAAGTCCGTCGGCGCCAGAATCCATCGCCTTTTGAATGAACCAGTCGGTAACTTCGAAGTTCTCGGCGTGCACGCACGCTGTGAGTGGCCTGCCGTTGCGGTTGTAGTCCGCCATCCGTTCAAAGATCTCGTACATCAGGCCGTCATTGAGGGTATTCGGCGAACTTCCTGCAACGAGCGATGGCCCCTCTTTGGCGCGATACGCCATGAAGAACTTGAAACTGGGCACGCCCCATTCCGTTATTGCTTTATCTAAGATTGCCGCGTCATCGGCTGAACGGATCGCAGGAGAAAATGCGAAGTCGATGAGCGAGAGCTCCTCGGCCGCCGAGCGTAACGAGTCGAACCTTTCCTTGGTCTTGATTTGGATGAATATCTGCATACTGGTGACACCACCGATCGCCCCGGCGCGGGTGTCGGCTTCGCACTGCTCTTCAAAGGTCGAGAGGTAGCCGAGGTGTACGTGCGGGTCCACAACGCCGGGCATTACATACTTGCCGTTGGCGTCAATGACCTCATCCGCCGTTGCGGCGCTATTGGGCCGCAAGATGGCCGCGATAAGACCGTCCTTGACAGCCAGGTCGCAATGAGTCACTCCTTCGGGACTCACCACGTGCGCGTCGCGCACCAAGACATCGAACTCGTTACTCACTAAGCCCCCCAGTGCTTGCTATTTTCAAATTAGTCAATTTGGCCAGCTCGCAAATGAGCAGAATAGTTTCGGGAAAACAGACAGACCGTTTGACCAATCCATCGAGGTGGCTATGCCCTCTCCCCCAGGCTTTTTGATACTATTTGCCAACCAAAGATTCTTTTGCTTCTAGGCAATCGCTAGTGGATGCCCACTTTTAGCATCGCCACCAGATCAACATATCATGGACCCAAGCAACGACAAAAATACCGCGCACTTTTTCGTCTCCCCACTTTTTAGGTGCATACGGCTCTGGGATTTCCGCTTAACCGCTGCTGAGCGCAGATAGAAACGACATCTTGGTCGGGCTAAGAATCGCCCCCAACGGGGATCTTCACGGGGGATGCGCGAATGAGAAAGAATACGCGGGCGCACTCACTTGGAAGCCGATAGGCGGCTCTGCGGATCCTCGTCACGAGAAGGCGCTCGCAATAGGGAAAAGTCATGGCGATCCGTTGTAGCGTATCGGGCCTGCGACCAGAGCACTTGCTCCGCTAACTGAAGCGCAAAGTGGCGAACCGTGGTGAGTTCGCGGCGCGGTGCCTTTTGTCTGATTGGTGCTGTGCGACTGCGTCTTATCTCGCCGAGGCCGCTCTATGGGCGACGATGAGCGTTCCGCGCTGGTGAAAAAGGACTGCGCTGCATGATCATTGGTTGTATAGAGCCCGCCGTGGCCTACGATGGTCAGCTCATCGCGTACTTTGAGCCGCAAAGAGGATCGAGTAAACGAGCTTCGCGCGGCCGGGGACGCGAGCGAGCCGCCAGTAGCCGCGCCCTGGGGCGTACCGGCTTGGGCTCTCGTACCCCTCAGGGTCGCAGGCGTATGTCCCACTGGCAACTAAAGGCTGTAGAGTCGGATTGTATAGAGGCGCTTTGTTCTCGTCGTGCTGCTCCTTAGGGAAGTGCGCTCAAGCTTGTGCCAGCATCGCAGGGTTCCGACGCGTTCCTCGTAAAGCGTAATTTCTGGAGGAGACCGCGTGGCCATGTCCGACCAAGCATCGATAAGCCCCGGGGATTGGTGTTCGGGCTTTTCACTCAAAACGGGGCGTTGATCCGTTGCAGGAGCTAGAGCCGTTCTTGGTAATGGCCAAGCCGGTGGGGCCAATCTGCAATCTTGACTGCAGCTACTGCTACTACGTGGGAAAGGCGGCTTCCTACCCAAAGCGGCATCCGTTTCGAATGTCGCGAGAAGTTCTCCGCACCTACATCCGGAGCTACATCGAATCCAGTCCAGGTCCGATCGTGCACTTCGTCTGGCATGGGGGTGAGCCGACCTTGGCGGGGTTGGGTTACTTCCGCGCGGCGATGGAAATGCAGCGGGAGTGCCTCCCCGCAGGATGGCAAATCTGGAATAACCTCCAGACCAATGGAACCCTGCTCGACGATTCCTGGTGCGAGTTTCTCGCCGCGGAGCACTTTGAGGTCGGGCTCAGCGTCGATGGGACAGAAGCGCTACATGATCTCAATCGCCGCGACCGCCGCGACCGTGGCACTTACCAGCGGGTTGTCGCGGCGTACCGACGCCTCGCCGCCTATGGGATTCGAGCGGATCTACTTTGCACCGTCACCCCCGCCACCGTACGCGACCCCGTCGGGGTATATCGAGCGCTGCGAGAGTTGGGAAGTCCATTTCTGCAATTTCTCCCCGTGGTCGCCAAGACTCCAATGGGGACACCAGGGGAGGGATCGCTCTCGGGAGTGGACTACGGACGCTTTCTCGTCGCGGTCTTTGACGAATGGGTTCGCCACGACCTCGGAACGGTGCTGGTGCAATTTTTCGCCGAGGCGATCAGGGCATTTGCCGGAGGTTCTCCCTCACTATGTGTAATGGCTCCGACCTGTGGTCAGGTGGTCGCTCTCGAACATGACGGGAACGTTTACTGCTGCGATCATTTTGTCGATGACCAGCATCGTCTCGGGTCGATAATGGAATCCGAGCTCGCCACTCTGATCTCATCTCCCCAACAGCGAGCTTTTGGAGACGCCAAGCGCGATGCGCTTCCCAGTCAGTGTCTTCGGTGCCCGTGGCTCAGAGCATGCAACGGCGGGTGTCCAAAGGACCGCTTCGGAGTAAGCTCCGACGGTGAAA
>JAJYGZ010000025.1 GCA_021790495.1 Actinomycetes bacterium | reverse complement strand
TTGCTGAGCTTGGGGTAGGCCGTACATGAGAAGGAGTCCAGGTTGACTGCGCCGTTAAAGTGGCGCCCGGAGTCCCTGCTCACAGCAAACCAGTAAGCACATACCGCCTGGCTGGTACTGCCCGAGTTGCTCGAAAAAAGGCCGTAAGCTACTCGCGAGTTCACGACATCGACCGTAACGGGAACCGCTCCGGACGCCGAGACTCCCGGACGGCCATTCGACGCGGTAGTACCCGGGGCCGCCGTGGAAGTCGTCGTGGAAACCGGGCCCGAAATACCAGCTGAACAAGCCGCGAGAACGAGCGCACAGCTCGTCAATATGTAGTTTTTGAATCCCACTCGCGGGCGGATTTTCCTGGCAAGAATTCGAGGTGTCGCCATTGGAATTTCCGATCCCTCCTGGCGCCGGATTTCACTTCAGCACGCCCTTGCTAAGAGGCAATCTTAGGCCAGAATTAGACACTTCGTTTACCGCACCATAGGGTAATTCCATTGCCAGCTAGAGGTAAAACCTTGACTAAATTCCGACGATCCGCACGCCATCGGAGGCCCGGAGAGCGCGGTTTAACCAAGCCGTCGAGTTCGCACCCCTCGCCGTCGCAGGTAGCCCGCTTCGGGAACCATGTCGATTTCTTTCCCGAAGGGCGAGCACGTCCGCCTGAAAGGACCACGTCATGCCAGAGAGCGAAAACGACGACCAAAATACGCCGGCTTTACCCAACGAATGTGCAGGATTAGGGCCCTAACTGGACTGCTTCAACTACCCCAATTTCTGGATCGCAGTCTAAGCTCGCCGGAAAGCGATGATAAGGAGCCACCGTTGCGCAGCGATCTCAATGCTCAAATCGAACAAGCGCTGGAATCCATCCAGTCCGACCTCATAGAACTCTCCCACGCGATCCACGCTCACCCCGAACTCGCCTTCGATGAGCACTTCTCGAGTCAGACCACTGCCGCCTATCTAGCTAGTCATGGATTCAAGGTGCAAAGCGGCGTCGCTGGCATGGAGACTGCATACATGGCGACCGCCGGAAGCGGCGAAATGCATTTCGCCATCTGCGCCGAGTACGACGCTTTGCCCGACGTTGGACATGCATGCGGACACAACATTATCGCCGCAGCGGCAATCGGCGCCGGCACGCTGCTGGCTCCGATCGCAGACGAAATAGGCGCCACCATCCATCTCCTTGGGACACCGGCAGAGGAAGGTGGCGGCGGCAAAATTGTCATGCTCGACGCTGGACTTTTCGAAGATATCGACGCGGCCATGATGGTGCATCCGGCGCCAGCGGAACTTGACCGGCTAACCTCGGTCGCGGCCCAACACATTGAGATTAGCTTTGCTGGAAAGGAGGCCCACGCCGCCGCATTTCCCAACTTGGGCATTAATGCCCTTGACGCGATGACGATATCCCAAGTCGCGATCGGCCTCCTACGTCAAGCGCTCCTGCCCGACGAGATGGTTCACGGAATAATACAGCATGGCGGCGAAGCGGCGAACATCATACCGGCCCACACAAGCGCGACCTACATCGTGCGAGCCGACACGCTCGACAGACTTGCAAAACTGATACCCCGCGTCAGGGCGTGTTTCGAGGCCGGGGCAATTGCCACCGGCGCCAAACTAAACTTCGCAAGGCCGAATCCCGCATACTCCGAGATCGTCACGGATGAAACCATGGCAGCGCTTTGGAGGACAATCGTTCAAAGTCGCGGCCGCAACGTACTACCGCAGGGATCGGCGGACCAGCTCCGAGCCTCAACCGACATGGGAAACGTATCGCGGTCGGTTCCAACAATACATCCTCTCCTCGGAATTGAGTCGCTTCCCGCCGTCAATCATCAACCGGAATTTACCGCCGCCGCAATCGCCGCGCCTGCAGATCGCGCGGTAATCGACGGCGCCTATTCCATGGCTGCTCTAATTGTCGAAATGGCCACTGACGTCAGCATCCGCGAGCGATACATCGGCGGGAAAGAACGTATCAAGCTGCGCCAAAGGTTGGCCGAAACCGGCACTTAACCAAAGTCAAATAGGACCTATTCTGCGGCTTCAGCGAGCGCTTCAGCGAGCGCTGGGTGGACCAGCAACGACTCGACGATGTCATCCACCTTCAAGTGCGCGGTAACGGCAAGCGCAATGACCGAAATTAGCTCGGCCGCGCTTTTGCCCACAATTGAGCCGCCAAGAACAACGCCCGTAGCGGGATCAGAGACGATCTTGACAAATCCTCTCGGGTCTCCATCGATCAACGCACGCGCATTGGCGGCAAATGGCACCTTGGTGACCCGGATCTTTCTTCCCACTGCGAACGCTTCGGCTTCGGCCAGACCCACATCGGCAATCTCGGGCTCAGTGAAAATTGCCGACGCGGCCTTCTCGTAGTCAAGATGGCGGTGGCTTCTCGAATCCAGGCCCATGACGTGCTCGGCAACCTTTCGCCCTTGCATCGAGGCGACGGATGCCAGCGGCAGCTTGCCTGAGATGTCACCTGCGGCATACACGTGGCGAAGATTCGAAACACAGTGATGGTCTACTGGAATATGACCGGCCCCATCGACAAAGACGCCAGCCCCCTCAAGCCCCAAGCCCTCCGAATTGGGGATCGACCCGATTGCGAAAAGTACGTGGGATCCCTGTACCTTTCGCTCGTCGTCACACGAAACCAGTACTCCGCCATCCTCAGTCCGACTCAGTCCGACGGCACGCGCGCCCTTGAGGAGCTTCACACCGCTTGCGAGAAAGTCGGCCTCAAGAACCGCGGCAACCTCGGGATCCTTGGAGGGAAGAACCTGTTGGCGCGAGACAATCAGGGACACTCTCGAACCAAAAGATCGGAACATGTGGACGAACTCCACTCCGGTTACGCCTGAGCCTATTACCACCAGGTGTTCTGGAATAACTGGAGGTGGATAAGCCTGACGCGTCGTCAAGATACGATCGCCGTCGACAGTTGCCCATTCGGGCACTCTGGGTCGCGACCCGGTCGAGATCAATATCGCATCAGCCTCGATCTCAATCTCTTCGCCACCGGGCGTTTCCGCGACGATTTCATGTGACGACCGAAGCCTTGCCGAACCCTCGATTACCCTCACACCTTGTGAATCCAACAGAGAAATCGTCGAGTCGGCGAGGCGCTGGGTGATGGAATGCACCCTTGTCGATATCGCCTCAAGGTCAAGCCCAGGATTGAGGGGGGCTAGGCCCATCTTTTGCGCGCGAAGAGCGAGCGTCAGAACGTCTCCTGTGGCGATCATTGCTTTGGAAGGAATGCAGTCCCACAGGTTTGCGGCGCCACCCACGATATCGCGCTCAATTAGAGTAACCTGCGCGCCAAGCCGGGCACCATGCGTCGCCGCCTGGATCCCTGCGGGCCCTCCTCCGATAATCACGAATCTCACTTGGTTAGATTAGCCTCTCGGAGTGTAGGTCCCAAAAACCGTTCGCATGGCGTCAGAGACCTCGCCAAGCGTAGCGTAGGCCCGCAATGCCTCACGCAGGGGATACATGAGATTTGTTTCGCCCTCGGCTGCTCTTCGCAGATCTTCGAGCTTCGCCAAAACCAAAGCGTTATCCCGCTCGGCCTTGAGCCTCTTCACGCGCTCGGCTTGCGCGATCTGAAGCGAGGGATCGATCGGGAAGACTTCCGCGCGATCGCTACCTTCGTCAGTAAAACGATTGACGCCAACGATCACTTTTTCGCCGGAATCGATCGACTTGGCATATTCATAGGCAGATTGCTCGATTTCATCTTGCATGTACCCGTTCTCAATGGCCACGATTGCGCCACCCATTTCGTCGATTCTCGCCAAGTATTCAAGCGCAAGCTTTTCGACTTGGTTGGTGAGAGTCTCGACATAGTAGGACCCGCCGAGCGGATCGGCGGCGTCGGCAACGCCTGACTCGTAACCTATGACTTGCTGAGTTCGCAGCGCCAGCCTCGCAGCACGCTCGGTCGGCAGTCCAAGAGCTTCGTCGAATCCATTTGTATGAAGGGACTGAGTCCCGCCTAGAACCGCGGCCATGGCTTGGACCGCGACCCTTATCAAGTTGACTTCTGGCTGCTGGGCCGCCAAGGTTGAGCCCCCGGTCTGGGCGTGAAATCGAAGCAGAAGCGATCGCTTGTCCTTGGCACCAAAACGATCGGCCATAATTCTGGCCCAAATTCGTCGCGCGGCTCGGAACTTTGCCACTTCTTCGAACAAATTATTATGGGCATTCCAAAAAAACGATAACCGAGGAGCAAATTCGTCGACTTCTAGTGAAGCCGCCATCGCGGCCTCCACGTAGGCGATACCGTTTGCAATGGTAAAGGCGATCTCCTGAACCGCGGTCGATCCCGCTTCACGAATGTGATAACCAGAGATTGAGATGGTATTCCAGGCTGGCATATGTTCTTGGCAATAGGCAAAGATGTCGGTAATGATCCGCATCGACGGTCGCGGCGGGTAGATGTAAGTTCCCCGCGCCACATACTCCTTGAGAATGTCGTTTTGAATTGTGCCGCGGAGCGACTTGGAGTCGATTCCCCGCTCCTCGGCAACCAGCTGATACAACAGCAAGAGCACCGACGCGGTCGAGTTGATGGTCATAGAAGTCGTCACTTGGTCGAGCGGAATCCCTTCAAGAAGATCGCGCATATCAAGTATCGAGTCGATGGCCACGCCTACTTTGCCCACTTCGCCCTGAGCCCGAGGATGATCGGAGTCAAATCCCATCTGGGTGGGAAGGTCAAACGCACAGCTAAGGCCGGTTTGTCCGGCGGCTAGCAGGAACTTAAAGCGCTTATTAGTCGCTTCGGCGGTGCCAAATCCGGCGTATTGCCGCATTGTCCAGAGCTTGCCCCGGTACATATCGGGGTATATCCCTCGAGTGTAGGGAAACTCACCTGGCGCACCTAGCTCGGCCTTCTCGTCGAAGTCATTCAGATCCGCGGAGGAATAATACGGGTCGATCTCGATACCCGAGTCGGTTGAATGACCTCTTCTATCTGCCATGGCTTAGATGTTAGCTGAAAGCTGAGAACTAATAAATTTCCCCACCCGCATCCCGGTCCGCGCCAACCGATTGCGCCATTGGCAAGGTTAATTCGCCCTCGGCGAGCGGCTCGGCCCAACGGCATCGCCATCCGCCAGAGGTCCTCATCAGACCGGCACGGCCACCGGATGGGGCATGCAAAGCTCGTCGTATTCGGCTATTTGAATTGGACCGGCATCAACACCGCACGCCGGACAATGGGGATCACGGCGAATCTTATAGGTCCTGAAATTCTCCTCGAGCGCGTCGTAGGAGAGGATTCGCCCGGCCAACGTGTCTCCTAGGCCAAGAATGATCTTGATAGTCTCCATCGCCTGGATCGACCCTATGATGCCAGGGAGGACGCCCAAAACGCCAGCCTCGGCACAGGATGGAGCTAGTTCTGCCGGCGGAGGCTCAGGAACGAAGCAGCGATAACATGGGCCGACATAAGGTTGAAATACCGTCGCCTGGCCCTCGAAGCGGAAGATCGACCCGTGCACCACGGGAATTCTTTTGATCAGCGCAGCATCGTTTACCAGATACCGAGTCGGGAAGTTATCGGTGCCGTCCACGATGACGTCGTATCCTTCGATAATCCCAAGGATATTGCCTGCTCCAAGTCGAACGTCGTAGGTAACCACATCGACGTCGGGATTGAGAAGCGTCAAGGTCTTTTTCGCGGAATCCACTTTGCGCTCGCCAATGCGATCCATATTGTGCAAGATCTGGCGTTGCAAGTTGGAAGCGTCTACCACGTCCATGTCGATGATGCCTAAAGTGCCCACACCTGCCGCGGCGAGATAGAGTGCCGCCGGGGAGCCCAGCCCGCCAGCTCCCAGAAGCAAGACTTTGGCCGCCAAGAGCTTCTTTTGCCCTGCATCGCCCACCTCGGGCAAGAGCAGGTGTCGCTGGTAT
>JAJYGZ010000195.1 GCA_021790495.1 Actinomycetes bacterium | reverse complement strand
TCATACCAATTATCAACCATCAACACCTCTACACCGGCGTTCGCAAAGCACCGTTGCGCAAGAGTTTCGGGGGCAATTTGTCGACGGGCCAAAATATAGCTCAATGGGTCAAAGGGGGGTTCAAGGCCAACCAGACCGCCGCACCGAGCCAATAGCGTCAGCCCGGCGGCGGAGTCAAAGGTCGAGGTGACCGACGCTTTACGGCTTGGAGCTTCGGTGAGGTGATCTTCGAACTCCTCGGCGGAGAGTTGTTCAAGAGTTACGCTGTGACAATGGTTGTCTATCAATTTGACGTCCTCAAGGTAATGGCGCCCTTCACCCAACCGGTCCATGCAACTGCTGCCCGTTCCTTCCCTGCTCTGAAATCAATCTGCCCGTTCCCGGCTACTGCTCATTGAAAAGCGACGAGTTTTCTACATAGCGCTCCATCCGCGACCTGCCGTTGTCGCTAAGCCTGTCTGCAACTCTTCGCACCAGGGTTTCGACGATAGCCAGGGTGGGGACCAGGCTGGTAAATTGCGACGGTCCGCCGACAGACGCGTGAAAGACGACTCGCGCATAACCGGCCGCCGAACTTATAAATGGGTCGGTGAAAACAATAGAATCCGCACCTTGAAGACTGGCTCGCTCTACAAACTTGACGGTATCCATTTGATAGCGGCGGAAATCAAAGGCGACCACCAAATCGCCTGCTACCACATCGAGAAGGCGATTCACCCGTTCGCCGGTCGCCTCGCCGACATACAAAATCCCCGGCCTCAGCACCTCCAGCGACCACGCAAGGTGTTTGGCCAACGTCGCGGTAACCCTGCCGCCAAGTATGAAAATGCGCTTGGTTTCGTCACACAAGAGCCCGACCGCTTCGCTGAAATCAGCCTCGTCCACGGCGACCATCGACTTCATCATTTCTTCTGCCATCGCCGAGGCAATCTGGCTAAGTGTCGACCCTTCCTTGGCGTAAGGTTCGATCCGGGTAGGAGGCAGCAGCCGCTGGGTTACCTCTTGCGCCAACGCTCTTCTGAACGAGGCGAAGCCGTCGAAACCCAACTTCGCCACTAAGCGACTTACCGTGGGCTCGGAAACACCAGCGCTGTGGGCGATAGTTGCGATGGTGGCCATTCCCGCGATCGGATAGTTGGAGAGAAGGGCAGCCGCCACCTTGAGTTCGGCCTTGGACAAGTTGGGGCGCATGCGCCTAAGCGCTGTGGCTACAGTTCCGGAGAAATTATCTGCCTCGCCCATCTCTTCTCTCTTCTTACGCCCAAACCCTCGGTCCGCCGACTCAGCCAAATTTGAGAAGATCAATACTTCCAGCGCGTCGCCGCCACAACCTCTTCGGGGCTCTTACCGTCGAGTTGGCCCACTTCAGCGACCCTTACCGCAGCAAAGGCAGTAAGCAACTCCTCGCCTAATGACTCGGTTATCACCTTCGAGGCATAGAGGCAATCCAACGCCTCCCCGACACTCTTGGGAAGGCGCTCGATCCCGAGCTTTACGAGCTCATCGGGACTAAGCGACGCCGGATCAACGCCGACTGGTTCGGGCAAAGACAACGACTTGTCGAAATAGTGCTTAGCCACTGCTGCCACCGCTCCAACGGTCAAATACGGTGATGACGACAGGTCAAATGGCTTTAGCTCAGCATTGGCTGACTCAGCCGCGACCAGGGTCGTCGCTTCAACCAGCCTCAGCGCCGCCTCACGGTTTTCGACTCCCCAGCAGCGGAATACGCCCGCCCAATGCTGGGGAACGAGACGCAAATAAGATGCGACCGACGGTGCGCCAATTGCGCACAACGCGGGCAACTCCTTAAGTACCCCCGCAAGTATCGATTCGCCAGCATCGGTTAGACCATTGCGTTTCGATCCCCCTGAAAAGAGGTTGAGGCCGTCGCGCCAAAAAGAACAGTGCAGGTGGCCGCCGTTACCTACGCCACCTGCAACGACGGACGGAGCGAACGAAGCCCGAAGCCCGAATCGTGACGAGGACGACCTGATGATGTGTTTTACCAATACGCTGGCGTCAGCTGCCCGGACAGGGTCCAGAGGGGCGACGGAAATCTCAAACTGGCCAGGAGCGTACTCGGGGTGGACTTGTTCGACTTCTATTCCTGCTATCTCCAAGGCCCGCAAGATATCGAGGAGGTAGTCCCCAAGTTCAACTATGCGCTCCAACCCGTATGCCGGCCCGTCGCATCCAGGGATAAATTCGTCTCCTTGACCATCAGAAACGATCCATTCGATCTCAAAGCTCATCTTGGCAACGATGCCCACTTCGGCCAAAGCAGCCATCGTTCGCGCGGCGTAAGAGCGATGGCAGAGCGAGTACTCCTCACCGTCTTGGCTAAAACGTATCGCCGGCGCCCACGCCCATCCCGGTGCCCCTGCAACCAGTGCCATGGACTCCAGATCGGGAAAGAGGCGAATGTCGCCGATCGGCCCACCCGAGTATGCCGAAGCCGTAATCGTATCGTCGAAGAGGAATGCGTCAAAAACTGGGGACATTCCGACGCCTTTAGCTAGAGCGGACTCCAATTTCGCGAACGGAATCGCCTTTACCCGCGACAAACCCGAATTATCTACGTACGAAAGCGCAATCGCCTTGATGTCGCCCTTTTCCAGGCTGCGATGCGCTCCGTGCATCAGGCTCTCATTATTGATTCTCAAGGCATCCAGTCGTTTGCCCAACGCGCCACCCCTATTCACCGAAAGAACTCACACCCGTGCTTCAATGACCGTAGTCCGCATTTCGCCTAATCGATATGGCGGAAGAAGCTTCAAATTCATATATTGACTGAAATGTAACAAAAATTACGGCTCATCAATGTTGTGAAAGTGATAAAACATATCTCAATCGGTCTTTAGCCGCCCAATCGCGAGGACAAGGGGATGAAGATGTCGGACATCGCGGAGCACAAGCTTAGAAAGGGCCTCTCGATCTGGCAGGTCGTCGGGCTGTCTGTAGCCCTAATGGCGCCTTCGATGGCGGCCAACATCAACCCGCAGGGGGCAGCGAGCGCCGCGGGTCGGGCGGTCCCATTGGCCTTTTTGTTTGCGGCGATCGGAGTGCTCTTCGTCGCATACGTTTTCGTTAGACTCACCCAGTATTTCAATCATTCCGGGTCGGTTTTCGGCTTTGTCGGAGCCACTCTCGGCCCAAGAGCCGGTGTGATCGCCGGCTGGTCGCTAATGGGCACCTACATCTCCTACGCCCTCGTTACCTGCGTAGCCTCCTCGATCTTCGCCTCTAGCCTTCTTCAGAGCCTGGGGATTTGGAAAAATCCGCCTGTCTGGGCACCATTCGCTCTTGGCGCGGTCGAGCTGTCAATAATTTGGTTCATGGCGATTCGACCCGCGAAAAACGCGACGCATTTTCTGCTTAGCGTCGAAGGAACGACCGTGGCATTGATCCTCCTTATCTCGGTAATCGTCCTAGTCAAACTGGTCGGCGGACATGGACCACAGGGCCAACACTTCACGCTAAGTGTATTTACCCTTGCCAAAGGAACTAGCTCGTCGTCACTGTTTCTCGGTGTCGTATTTGGCTTTCTATCCTTCGCCGGATTCGAGGCATCGGCGACACTTGGAGAAGAGGCGAACGAGCCTCGGCGCGACATTCCGCGCGCCATTCTCGGGACGGCGATCTTCGGGGGAATTTACTTCGTATTCGTCACTTCGATCGAGTCGATGGGCTTTGGAACTTCTACCAAGGAAGTCGCCGCATTTGTGAGTTCGGGTAGCCTCTTGGGCGATCTGGGCACAACTTATGTCGCCTCCTGGATCGGAAACCTGATCACTTTGGGGACGGTCATATCGGCGTTTGGATGCGCGCTTGCTTCGACAGTGGGCGCGTCGCGACTGATGTACGCCATAAACCGCGATGGTGTCGGCATCGGACCCCTGACCAAGATTTCGGCCAAATACGAAACGCCGACCTCATCGACCACCGTGGTCGTTGGCATCGTCGCCGTAGTCGCCGCACTTTCCGCAGTCGCATTTGGGGCCAAGCCGTTCGATGAATTTAGCTGGTTCGGCACCATCGGCACCTTGATCATTCTCGTGGTGTATCTGCTGGCCACCCTGGGGACCGTATACCTCCTCTTTATCTCGGGGAAAGTCAAAATTCCCCAGTGGGAGATAATCCTTCCGCTTGTCGCCATCGGAATTCTCGGGTACACCATCTATCGAAATGTTGTTCCGTATCCGACTGGCGTGTTCGCGTGGATGCCTATCGCAGCAGGCGCATGGATCCTGATCGCCTTGGTGGCGGTAATAGCCGCCCCGGCGGTGGCCAAGCGAGCCGGAGAACGCCTCACCATGGAGGAGGGCCTCCTTCCCATCGCCAGCGCCTACGATCTTGCCGATTCGGTGGAGCCTACGCATGGGAATGAACCCGCGCAATAGCACGGTCAAATAGGAGGGTCGGATTCGAACTCCGTTAGCGTGATATAGCGATCTTGCGGTCGAAAAGAGAGAGTTTTGCCAATCCGGAGGAAGTGTTGAAGAGGATAGCCATTACCTGCGGACTGTCGTTCAACCAGAGATATGCCCTTCATGTGGGCTATTCCGACGCAATAAGCAGACTTGGAGCAATGCCTTTGGTCGTTGCGAGTGCCTCGGCGGTTTCGGCCCTCTCGGCGGACTCCGACGTCTCTCTGGACGCTCTGGCAAAAGAGGTCATCGGCAACATGGACGCCTTGGTGGTCTCGGGTGGTTGGGATGTGGATCCCAGCTTCTACGGTCGCGCACCAGCTCCAAAGCTCGGAGCCACCGAACCGGTCCGGGATTTTTTTGAGGCCGCCCTTATTAGAGAGTCACTCAGCCAAGGCAAGAAAGTCTTGGCAGTGTGCCGGGGAATGCAGATCCTCAACGCTTGCCTCGGCGGAACCCTGATCCAGGATCTAGTGACGGCAGGATTCGATGAACATTCAGATGATGGGCGCGAATATCAGGTGTCGCACTCGGTTGAATTTCAGCCAGCGTCGCTGCTCTGCTCGTTGATGGAGGGAGAAACCGGTGTCAATAGCTTGCACCATCAGGGAATCGAAGAGATCGGGCAAGGGCTTCGTGCCGTGGCCTACGCTCCTGACGGTGTGATCGAGGCGCTTGAGGGCGACGGCGTGATTGGAGTGCAATGGCACCCTGAGCGCCTGTTTGAGGCCAACGAAAGACACCTCGCGGGGTTCAAGTGGCTTGTCGAATGAGCCACCTGCGGCGACGGACCTTGCCATCCCGTCTCCAATTTGGTGATTCGGCAATCCCAAGGACAAGTCCGCGCCCGTACCTAGCTGGGTAGCGCGGAGCGACGAGGGCGCGGATTTGCGCATGCCGCGGAGCCGCGGCTCCAATCGCGATCGAACAGATTTTCGCAATCTTGTTGGGGCAGGCTCGCCTAGATTTACTAGCGAAGCTTCGACATGAAATCTGCCATTCGGTGGTGCAAAATGTATTGAAAGGCGACTTCCAATATCAAAGTGTCTCTTATCCGGGGGGAAAAATTATGGCAATGATGGATGTACAACTAAACACCTGGCGTCTCTTCTCGCACGCACCAACGCACTTTAAGGACGTAGAGATAGTCACCCAGGTAGCGCCAGGCTCGGTATTTCGCTACACCTATGCCGATTTTGCGAGCAGGTCACTTTCGCTGATGGCGGCACTCGACGCCTTGGGAATATCAAGTGACGCCAAGGTCGCGACCCTTTTATGGAATAACTACAGGCACCTGGAGTGCTATTTCGCGATTCCATGTACGGGCAGAGTCCTGCATACCCTCAACGCCCGCCTGGCGGCCGACGACCTGATTTACATAATCAACGACGCCGCCGATGAGGCGATATTTGTCTCTGCGGACCTTGTCGCGATTCTCGAACGTATTGCACCGGAAATTCCCAGCGTAAAGCACATCATAGTTATGGGCTCGGATGCCCAAAGCGACGCCCCGGCGCACT
>JAJYGZ010000142.1 GCA_021790495.1 Actinomycetes bacterium | reverse complement strand
ACCCTGCGCCACGTCCTCGCCCTCCTGGAAGGCGCCGGCCCCACCCCGCCGGCCGTGACCCGGGTCGCGGGGACCGGCGCGGCGCAGCAGGCGCGGGCCCTCCTCCTCGACATCGTGGCCGAGAAGACCGGCTATCCCCAGGACGTCCTGGACCTCGACCAGGAACTGGAGGCGGGCCTCGGCATCGACTCCATCAAGCGCGTCGAGATCCTGGCGGCCCTCCAGGAGCGCTTCGACTCCCTCTGGGCGATAGGCGAAAAACCGTTCTCGCGGGGACAAAAAGCGCACAGCGGCGGCTGGATCAGACTCAAAGAAGATCGGCCCACCGATTCACTTTTGCTCGTCGCCTACGCAGATGCGTGGCTGCCCGCAGTGTTTTCAAAGCTCGACGGCCGCTTCGCTACGCCAACCGTGGATCTCAGCATTCATTTTCGGGCCCAAAGCGACCCGATCGATATTGCCGACGACGCTTACTGCATGGTGCAGTTCCGCACTTCTATGGCTAGTGGTGGATTTATCGAAGAAGATGGGGAGATCTTCAGCGCCGATGGAACCCTACTTGCCCAATCGCGCCAACTTGCCTTGCTCGCCCCGCTCGAAGACGATCAATTGGGGCATAGCCACCCCTAGAGCGTCAGCAAGTCCCGAGCGCCGGTGTCGGAGGATGGATGGCGCAGCTTTGACATCGCCCGCGCCTCTATCTGACGAATTCGCTCGCGGGTGAGATTGAAGTGTTCCCCAACCTCTTCGAGGGTTCTAGGTTCGCCCCTATCGAGGCCGAATCTCAATTTGAGAATCTCCCGCTCCCTGTCGTCAAGCGGTGCCAGCAGCCGAGCGATCTCAACCGGAAGCAAGGCGGTCGCCGCTACTTCGAAGGGAGATTGAGCCGCACGGTCCTCAACGACGTCACCGAGCTCGGCGTCGCCATCCTCGCGAAGCGGCTCGGAGAGCGAAAGCGGCTCGGACCGGAACTTCAAGGCCTCAAGCAGCTTGGTCTCTTCGATCTCTACTTCTTTGGCCAGTTGTGCCAGAGAGGGTGGCCTACCGAGGGTAATTTCCAAGCGAGCCTGGGCTTTTTGCACCCGCGACAAGGTATCGCCGGCGTGCACTGGAAGCCTGATGGTTCGCCCGGTATTTGCGATGCCCCTGGTAATGGCTTGTCGAATCCACCAGGTGGCATACGTCGAAAACTTGAATCCCTTGCGCCAGTCGAACTTTTCGACCGCGTGCATCAACCCTAGGTTGCCCTCTTGTATCAGATCAAGCAGAGGCAGGCCAGAAGCCTGGTACTTCTTAGCAATCGAAACCACCAGTCGCAGGTTCGACTGCACGAAATAGCCTTGTGCGACCTTGCCGAGGCGAACTTCGCGCTTTAGTTCTTGGCGACGCTGGGGCGAAATGTCCTTGGAGCGCGAGGTGAGCTCCTTTTGCGCCCTGGTCCCACGTTCAATATCCTTGGCGAGGCGCACCTCGTCGTCCTTGGTCAGAAGCGGATATTGTCCGATATCGGACAAGTACATCCGAACGAGATCTTCTTCGTCCTTATCGATCCGATCCTTGACCACCAAGCCCTACCTCTTTACAAAACCAGTCAGCTAAGCGCCTAGCCGAAATTAATGGAATTCAGTTGCGGAAACTAGCAACACGGGCGGCGGCGGATCTGCGTCGCATTCAGATGGTTCTTCCGCAATTATCGAAACAAGGAACAGCAAATTTAAACAACATCGGGCCTCAAGTTGCACATTCCCTCGGGCGAAGTATCGTTGCAATGCGATAGCTGGGACATGAACAAGGTTTTAATGTAGCGTTCACAACGCAATTTTAGCGACACCATCCAAAAGCTCGACACAATCCCCAAGCGCCAACCTGGCGAACCGTGCGAAACTCATTAGGTTGGCATCCTGGAAATATGACCCTCGGCGTTCGATCTCGCTCAATTTTTCCAAGCAGCCGTCCAAAACGACAAACCTTACAAACGTTACGATATCCCCAAGTGACCCAGATCCGACCGGCAGCGGCGCCGGCTGCTTGGTGAACTCGATTGGTGGCGCCGTCACGGGGAAGAGGTCCTCCACCGATAATGCCAGCTCCGCCAAAATTCGCGAAGCAGTGCTGATCGCCACGCGACACTCAATAGCGGTCGCACTTCGATCCTCGAAGTTGGAGATCTGCGAGGCTGCCTCGAAACCCGCGAGGAACCAAGTTCTAAGAAAATCCACGATTTCGGCGGTTTCGAGCAGCGATAAGGACGCCCGTTGCGCCGAGTTCTGTTCCCGCTTCATTCGCAACGCCCCCGCTGCCTCAGCAAGCTCGCTCCCTTTAATATCCACAGCCCTACAGTTCTCGAGTATTTAGCTGGTTTCGCTGAAGGCGAACCCGTTGGTTATGGGCATTCGGCGATCTTTCCCGAAGGATTTGGGAGTTATTCGCACCCCGGGTGCATTCTGGCGCCTTTTGTACTCGCTCTTATCGATTAGCGACGCGACTCGCTCAACAATCTTGACGTCATAGCCCTCTAAAACCAGCTCAGCCGGAGTCATATCCCGTTCAACCAGAGCCATCAGGATCGGATCGAGAATTTCGTAAGGCGGGAGGGACTCATCGTCTCTTTGGTTGGGACGCAACTCCGCCGACGGTGGTTTGGTGATGACTGTCGCCGGAATCACTTCTCGTCCCGCTCGCGCATTGATCCGCTCGCAAAGGCGGTAGACGAGCAGTTTGGGAACGTCCTTGATCAGCGCAAAGCCCCCAGCGGTGTCTCCATAAAGAGTCGAGTATCCGGTTGCGGTCTCAGACTTGTTGCCGGTGGTAATGACGAGGGCTCCCGTCGAGTTCGAGTATCCCATAAGAAGTACCCCTCGAATCCGGCTTTGAAGATTCTCGTCCGTAAGGCCCACCGGTTCGGATCCGAGAACAGACGCAAGCACCTGGGTGAATGCCAAGTGCATCTTCTCTATTTCGCCAACGATCAGTTCTATCCCAAGGCCCTTCGAGAGCGCCACCGCGTCTTCCAGAGAACCCTCTGAACTGAACCGCGACGGCATCGCGATGGCGGTGACTCGCTTGGGTCCGAGCGCAGAAGCCGCAATTGTCGCGCAAATACTGGAATCGATGCCTCCGGAAAGGCCTAGAACCACGCGCGCAAAGCCATTCTTGTCCACGTAGTCCAAAAGTCCCATTTCGAGGGCAGATAGCACCTCGTCTAAGTAAAAATCGCTTAATTTCGCCACCCAATTGCCGTCAAATCGCGGCGTGGGCTGATACATGAAAGCGGGAGTTGCTGGGGCGCCCTTCGCCTCGATTCGGTCGGCAGTCTTACGCGGCATGCGAGTCGGCAACACGCTAACCGTCAATTCCTTGTCGTTGATAATGCCGCGGGGATCGAGTTGATACTTGCGAGCATTTCCTCCCAGCATGACCTCTAGCACCTTTACCGATTCCTCGAATTGCTCGAGGCTCGAAACCAGATTGCCCCCCTCGTCGAAAACCATCGAGCCGCCGTCAAAGACCAACTCGTCTTGACCTCCAACCAGGTTCACATACACGACCGGTATCGAAAGGTCGCTAGCGCGGGTTGCCAACATCGCGGCGCGCTGCCATCTTCTCCCCAGCGAGTACGGCGAAGCATTGAGATTAACAATGACGTCTGCACCGCCACGGACCTGTTCGAGCGCAGGGCCCGTTGGGCTCCAAATGTCCTCGCAGATCGATATTCCGAGCTTGACACCGAAAAGCTCGAATAAAACCTGGTCGCCGCGGCCGGGAACGAAGTAGCGCCGCTCGTCGAATACCGAATAGTTCGGCAAGAGGCGCTTTCGATACGTGCCTTGTACCGCGCCATCAGAAATGACTGCCGCGGCATTGTAGAGGCGCCGTGAACGTTCGGGAAACCCCACCAAGAGGGCGGCGTCGGGCACCTCCGCGGCAACTTCGGCGACGTAGCGCGCACACGCACTGACAAATGCTGGCTTGAGCAAGAGATCTTCGGGGGGATAGCCGCAAATGGCCAACTCGGGAAAGACTATGATTTCGGCGCCAGAGGCGACGGCAATCTTGGCGCTTTGAACTATCTTCGCAGCATTCGCCTCGAGGTCGCCTACTTTGGAATTGATTTGGCAGATTCCTACCCGCAGGGAGGTGACCTCATCGAAGTTCATTTTCGGACCACGTTAGGAATGCTACTAGCCTCGACCGCCAAGGCCATCGAATGACCCTGGCAGTCGAGGCCGTCAACCTTACCAAGCGCTACGACGGCGCCAAAGAAAACGCCGTGGATAACCTCAACCTTGCGGTAAAGGTTGGCGAGCTTTTCGGCCTTCTCGGACCCAACGGCGCGGGCAAGACCACCACCACTTCGATACTGACAACTCGAGTCCGCCCAAGCTCGGGAAAAGCGTTCATCAACGGAATCGACGTCATCGCGTCGCCTGCCGCGACCAAAAGGGCGATCGGCGTGGTGCCGCAGTCCAATACCCTTGACCGATCGCTATCCGTCTTTGAAAATCTCTATTTTCACGGCCGCTACTTCGGGATGGACGCCAAGATGGCCCGGCGCGAAGCGCAATTTCGCCTTGAGCAATTTCGCCTCAACGAGCGAAGCGCCATTCCGGTTTCGGCATTGTCGGGCGGCATGGCGCAACGCCTCATGGTGGCTCGAGCGATGTTGCACTACCCAAAAGTGCTCTTCCTCGACGAACCCACCTCGGGCCTCGATCCCCAATCGAGACTCGCGCTCTGGGATGTGCTGCGCGAAATCCATGCCAATGGCCAAACCATCGTTCTGACCACCCACTACATGGAAGAGGCCCAAGAGCTATGCGAGCGCATTGCAATCATGGATATGGGAAAGCTTCTCGCCCTAGGGACCGCTGCAGAACTTAAATCCTCGACCGCGAACGCGCCACGGTTGAAGCTCATAACCCGGGGAGGAGCTGACGAGCTCGCAGCCTCGCTTGTCGGGAGTTTCGCCGCCTCTGTCAAACTCCGGGTTTCCGACCAGGTCATCACCATCGAAGCAGACGACGTCATGCCATTGATGCAAAGCGTGGTGCAACGAGCAACGGACACAGGAATCGAACTTGTTGGAATTACCGTGGAAGAGCCCTCGCTCGAGCGCGTCTTCATCGAGTTGACCGGGAGGGAGCTAAGGGAATGAAGAGCGATCAAAGTGCGGCGCCCCAGCTAGCTCCTTCTACGCCGTCGGTAATCCTCGCACTTCTGAGCAGAGATCTTCTCGTCCTTCGCAAACAGGCGAAAGTCTTCATAATCCGCACCGCCATGCAGCCGCTACTTCTGATGTTCGTTTTTACCTACGTATTTCCCAAGATCGGCCAAGGGATCGGGGGATCGACGCGTTCCGCCACGGGATTCTCGACGCTGCTGGTCGCGGGAGTGCTAGGAATCTCGATCATCTTCCAAGGGATACAGGCCGTTGCACTGCCTCTGGTTCAAGAGTTCGGATTCTCTAAGGAGATCGAAGACCGCGTGCTGGCGCCCGCTCCTAACTGGGCTATCGCGATAGAGAAGATCCTCTCGGGCGCCTTGCAGGCATGCCTAGCCGCGATCGTGGTATTTCCAATCGCTCTCATTGTGCCGGCGACGCCGATACACCTCCAGGTCAATTATGTAGCTATAGTCCTTTTCGTTCCGCTTACGGGATTGGTATCCGGAGCCCTGGGGCTGACGATTGGCACCCTGGTGCCCCCCACCCAGATACCGCTGATATTTGCGATCATCGTTCTCCCGATAACCTTTCTTGGCGCGGTCTACTACCCGTGGGCAGCCCTCACTCCGATTCCGTGGCTCAAATATCTAATCCTGGGAAATCCTCTCGTATATATCGACGAAGGACTTCGAGCATTTCTCACCACGGGAATCGTCCACATGAATACCGCCGCGATCATCGTGGGCTCACTGGCGTTTCTAGCGTTGCTCACCACTGCGGGAATTCGCGGATTCACAAAACGAATCGTGTCC
>JAJYGZ010000029.1 GCA_021790495.1 Actinomycetes bacterium | reverse complement strand
TCTCATCATCTCGATGCATACCTATGGAGCTTCGGGCAAGGGCCCCCAAGTACAAGCCCACTTCGGATTCAGCCCCGAAGCAGTGGCGTCGCGCATCACCGAGACGCTCGCGCGGCGCGAACCCCTGAGTTCGGCTGGCGGTGACGTGAGCTACTTGAATGCGGAGCTAGTTCTCGAGCGCTCGATCGTCTCGGCATGTACTCAAGCAGCCAAGGCTTGTGTTTCGCAAGTTGGGCGAGGAGACCGCAAGCTCGCCGATCACCTCGCTGTCGAAGCGATGCGTGCCGCGCTGCGCAACGCTCCCGTGTCGCTCAAGGTGGTAATAGGGGAGGGCGAAAAGGACGAGGCCCCGATGCTTTATCGTGGCGAGTCCTTAGGAAACGGCGTGGGCCCCCGCTTTGATATCGCTGTCGATCCTCTCGAGGGTACCAATTACGTGGCCAAGGGTCAGCCGGGCGCTGTCGCGGTGATCGCCGCCGCCCCGGAGAACACCTTCACTTACCTGCCGGGCTTCTACATGGACAAGATCGTGGTGGGCGCCAAAGGCAAAGGATCCGTCTCGATCCTGAATTCTGTTGAAGCGAACTTGGAGATGCTCGCCAAGGCTCTTGACAAGAAACTTGAAGATCTCGAGGTCGTTATCCTGGATAAGCCTCGCCACAAGGAACTCATTTCGCGCGTGCGCGCGGTAGGCGTGCGCGTACGCGAAGTTCCCGACGGCGACGTCATGGCCGGATTCGAAGTCCTGGTCGGTCACTTGGACGCGCTTTTTGGCATCGGTGGGGCTCCGGAAGGAGTGATCATGGCAGCGATGGCCAAGGCGCTCGGCGGCGAATTCCAAGGCAAGCTGGCGCCTCAAAGCGACGCAGAAGCGGAACTTGTGCGCAGTTACGGCGAGGATCTCATCGACCGGGCCTATACCCATGACGACCTGGTGCCCGCCGAGCCGGTAGTGGCGATTACCTCGGTGACGGGAGCCGGGGTTCTCGATCCGGTCGTCTATCGCGACGGCTCCCCCTTTATATCCACCGCTTTGATTCGTAATGGGAGCTACTCCGTTATCTCCCAGTTCGCCTAACGATAGTGAACCAACCAGAAAGGAAGGGTGCCTCGATGCCGCACAGAATTGCGATGATCCAGCGGTTGGCGAATCGAAACCGGGTTCGCGAACACGTCCCGATGTTGGCGATCGCCGGAGACTCTGCTGTTGGCAAGACTACCTTGACAAGGGGACTGGTTGAGGCGCTCGGAAGCGAGAACATCAATTCGTTCTGTACCGACGACTACCATCGCTACGATCGGATTGAGCGAAAAGCGTTGCCATTTACTCCGCTTCATCCCGATTGCAACTATCTTTCCATTATGGAGCAGCATCTGCAGCTCTTGGCGATGGGTCAGCCAATTCTCAAACCGATATATGATCATCATCATGGGACCCTGGAGCGGCCGGTGCTCTTTGAGCCGAGTTCGTTCGTGGTCGTGGAGGGTCTCTTTCCGCTGTGGTCCAAGCTATCTCGCGCTTGCTTTGATGTGACAGTATTTTTGGACCCGCCAGAACCCATCCGCCGGTCGTGGAAGATTCAGCGCGATGTCGGCCAAAGAGGTTATACCGAGGAGCAGGTAATAGCCGACCTGGAGAAGCGCGAACCTGAGTCGACTGCCTATATCCGACCGCAACGCGCCAACGCGGACATTGTGATGAGCTTCGGGAAGTCGAGCTCGCAGGATGACCCGAACGTGCCGCTCTCGGTTTCGATTCTTCTCAGGCCTACAATCGACCATCCGGATCTTACCGACCTGCTCAGCTCGGACACCCGCGAAGCGATCCATCTCAAGTTGATACGTGACGACGACGGAAAGCCTGTGGACGCGCTTCATATTCACGGTGGAGCGCCTCGCGAAGTCGCAGAAGAAGTCAAGCTAGAGATCTGGTCGAAGCTCGGAATTGACGAGCCTCTGCCCGAAACACTCGGGCGGATCAGCGACGAAAAGCGGAGCGAGCCCCTTGCGATAGCCCAGCTATATCTGCTTTATCACTTGCTTCAAGCCGCACAGGGCTAAGTTCGAATCGCACTGTTTGGAAGCGAGGCGCGAGCGCGAGTTCCGGGCAATTTGGAATTGGGATGATTTTGGCGAGGGCCTATTGGCTTAGGGCCAGGGCCGTTGCTCGCGATTGAGTTCTTCGAGCGCTCAATCTTCGCGGTTGATGCTTTCGTAGAGCATCGTAAAAAGGATCTGCATCGATCCATTGACGCCAGCAATTCGGTTTTTGCCCATTTCACTCGCGGTATTCAGTCTCGGGGTCTCACGGTGATAGTGCCCGGGCGCCGGCTCGGCGGGATAGCGCCAGAAGCTTCTTACCGCTAGCGGTTTCGGATCCGCTGGCGGGATTGGCCAACCGTAGTCGTCGTACAAGGAGCTCTGTTCGATTGGTGCGGCGTTGAAGCCGTCACGAGCCCGAAGATCTTGGATCCGCAAGTAAAAAGCGCTGCTATCAACGCCGAAATAAGTGAGCGCCGCGGCGAGGTCTTTCTCCAAGATATCTGCGAGTGCATTACCGAGTGCCACCATGTGCTTGCATGCTGAAATATCGAAGCAGGTGCATACCCCGCCGAGGCCCCGACGGAGGTCAATCAGCGGCATTCCGTCGGGCGCCGTGATGCCAAAGATGCCCTCGCTCAATCTTCCTTCAGTGAAATCCAGATAGAACTTCGGGTTGCTTCCAATCGCCTCGGCGAGAGCTTGCCAATGTGAGCCGATTCTTTTGTTGAGATATAACGCGGTTTGGTGGCTTCCCCGACTCGATCCTCGGACCCGACCAGTCACCGCAAAAGGCGCCACGGTTATTTTCTTGAGGACTTTGCCGTTGCGGTAGTAGGCGCGGCCTCTTGCGGCCCGTTCTTTGCCGGCGTGCTCTTCCAGCTGGTCGAGGAGCTGGCGCATCCACCAGGTACGATCGGCGTTGGTTCTGCTCTGGGGAGATTTCAGGCCGCTGAGGCCGTGGATGACCGCACCCTGCTCGGAGGGGTTCAAGTCCCTGAAGTTGCGCCCGTACTTTACTTGGGAGGCGAGGTCTAATTGAGATTGATTTGGCGGCGACGTCATTGCGAAGCTCCTAAGGTCAAGAGCTCGAATACGTCTTCGTCCGACATTTCGGTAATCCAGGTCTCTCCACCGCTCACCAGCGTTTCTGCCAGTTCGCGTTTGCTCTCGATGATGACGTCGATCTTTTCCTCAAGAGTTCCCTCGCAGATTAGCTTGGTGACTACCACGTCCTTGCGCTGGCCGATGCGAAAAGCGCGATCGCTGGCTTGTGCTTCGACCGCCGAATTCCACCAGCGGTCGTAGTGGATGACGTGGTTGGCGGCCGTCAGATTGAGCCCGGTGCCCCCGGCCTTTAGCGACAGCAAGAATATCGATGGCCCAGTCGGAGCCTGAAATTCGCTTACCATTTCTTCGCGTCGAGCTATCGCGGTGCTACCGCTGAGGAACGGCACAATCTGGGCGAAGCGATCTTGGAGGTGACGCTGCAAGAGGGATCCAAACTGCGCGAACTGGGTGAATATGATTACTTTTTCGCCGCTCTCAAGTATCTCTTCGATGAGTTCTTCGACGCGGTCGAGTTTGCCCGAGTGCCCCCAAAGACGTTCTGCCCCTGAAGGCGTGGGATGGTTGCATATCTGCTTCAGCTTGGTAATGGTGGCAAGAATTGCGCCGCGGCGCCCCATTTCGCTGCTCATTTCGATCGTGGCGCGCAGCTTTTCCACGGTATCGGCGTAGAGCTCTAATTGCATTTCGCTTAGGGTACAGTACTCTTTTACCTCGATTTTCTCCGGAAGGTCGGCAACGATTGACTTGTCGGTCTTTAGCCGCCGCAGTATGAATGGGGACACGGCTTTGGCTAGATGCTGCGCGACCTGAGCGTCGCGCTCCTTTTCTATCGGTATCGAGAATCTTTTGCGGAATGCGGCTCTGGACCCCAGCAGAGACGGGTTGATAAAGTTCATGATCGACCAAAGCTCGCCGGTATGGTTCTCAACCGGGGTCCCGGTTAGCGCGAGGCGCGAAAAAGTGCTGAGTCTTTGAGCCGCCCGCGCCATCGCCGTAACGGGGTTTTTTATGTTTTGGGCCTCGTCCAGGACCACACGCCTCCAGTGGACGGAAGCCAAGGCATCGCAATCGCGGTCCAAGAGCGAATAGCTGGTAATCATCACGTCGCACGAGATGGCGTCTTGGATAAATTCGCCTCCTTCCAGGCGGCGAGCCCCGTGGTGCACTCTGACTCTTAGCCCCGGAAAGAAGCGCTCGAACTCCCGGCGCCAATTGCCTACCACCGAAACTGGAGCGACGATGAGTGTCGCCGAAGTGGGCGCAAGGTCTTGGGACTCTTTGCGAATCAGATCGGCCGAGAGTGGATCGAGATTGTCGCCTGGTCTTTCCAACGCTTCAGACTTAGTCCGCTCCGCCGCAAGTAGGGCGATAACTTGGGCCGTCTTGCCTAAGCCCATGTCGTCGGCCAGACATGCTCCAAGTCCTAGTTGTTCGAGTGACATCAGCCACTCGACCCCCCTCTTCTGGTAGTCGCGCAGCGGAAGCATGAATCCTTCAGGTTCAATGAACCTCGGGGTTCCCATCGCGCGTCCCAAGCGCAGCGAGTCGATGATCTCGCTCGGATCGCTGCGGTCAATTTCTACCGAGCCAGCTAGGTCGAGATCGCCAAGCGAGTCGCCAAGCAGCTGTCCCAGTGTCATTTCACTTCGGCTTTTGTGCCGTTCCAAAAAGCGGAGCGCCTTGGCGAGGCCGTCGGGGTCGACAAAGATCCAATCCGCTCCCACCTTGACCACCGGCGCATTGGTCTTGATCAGGCCGCGTACTTCATCCGCGGAGACCTCGCGGTCCCCCAGGTGGATCGTGGTGCTATAGGAGAATAAC
Organism: Actinomycetes bacterium; assembly: GCA_021790495.1. Taxonomy (GTDB): domain Bacteria; phylum Actinomycetota; class Acidimicrobiia; order Acidimicrobiales; family Acidimicrobiaceae; genus Acidithrix. Next base: position 1,046 of record JAJYGZ010000029.1, on the reverse strand, counting down.
GCCTCGGTGCCCAGCATCGCCGGAGCCGCGCTTGCAGGCGAGGTCGATACTTTGATGCGCGGCCTAACGGCTTCGCGCAGCACCGATGGCAGCATTAGCGCCGCGCCCTCGGTTCTGGCTAAAAGGGCTGCGGTTCCCCCGACGAAGTCGAGCACCTCGTCAGGCCCGAGAAACAGCCTTGTCGGGTTTGAGGACTGGAGCAACGAAGCGATGATAGGCGAGTGGCGCGCGCTATCGGCGAGCTTGCGCAAGAAGAGCAGTTCCGCGCTGACGGGGTTGAGTTTCAGCAACTCGAGCTCGGGGGCGACTGCAGAGAAGTCGGCGCCGTCAAGAAAAGTCTCTTTTTCCTGGGCTGGGAAGAGCCCCAGCGCTACCTCCCAAATAATGCCGTTGGACTCGACATCTTCGAAGTATCCTGGCGGCGAGATTCGTAACGCTAGATGGGCCGGTTCGATTCGACTTAGGAGGCGAGCGCGCCACTCCGCGAGAATCTCGGGGATGCGGCCGCGGTTGGGGAGCATTCTGCCCAGCTCTCTCTTGGGCGCGACAAGAGCGTCAATCAAATCGTCAAGCGGCTTGGAATCGAGGTCATCGTAGTCAAAATCGAAGTCTGAAAGCACTACTTGCCGGCGCACGTCGGCGTCGATCATGGTGTCGACGACTCGCTGGAGCAAGTGGATAGGCGCCAGTGACTTTGCTGCTTTTGTCGGGGAATCTAAGGCGCTGAAGAATTCCCCGGGCCCGAGGTCCGCTAGCGCGCGGGCGTAGTCGGCTTGGGGCCGTGACAAAATGGTGCGCCACGAAACTCCTCCCCACGTGTCGTTGGGACCGCTTGTGGTGACGGCGGGAAGAAACTGGTTGGCTGTTAGGAGATCTTCCGACAAATCAAGCAGAGTCTCCAATAAGTCGATCGAGGGAGATTTGGCGAAGCGCGTCGGCGCGGGTTCAAGTGATCGATTCCAAAAGAGCTCGGGTGTGAAGAGTGATTCGAGGAACGAAGCCAGTTCTTCGGTTGTGACCGGTCGCGAGAACACCAGGGCAGGAAC
>JAJYGZ010000367.1 GCA_021790495.1 Actinomycetes bacterium | reverse complement strand
CCAGAGCATCCGGGTGCCACTGCGAAGATTCAGTACGTAGTCGAAGGTGGGCCCGACGGTACTATCAAGTTCTTTTGGGTCGTTGAGAATGGCAAGCTGGTCTCCAGTGGTCTGGGCGAACTCGACTACTCTGAGATAACGATGAGCGAAAGCTACGACGACGCGATGAAGATCCAGAAGCTGCAGCTCGATGCCAACGCCGCGTTCATGCAAGGCAGACTGAAGGTGGATGGAAATATCGGCAAGCTGCTTTCGCTACTTCCGTTGACCAATTCGCCAGAGTACCGACAACTCCAAAAAGAGATTCTCGAAGTTACCGAGTTTTGATTTAGAACTTAGCCCACGGCGATGGCTGGCGACGAATGTGCGTCACTGCAACCTCTGCTGATTGGTGAGCAGGAGAAGCTTCTTTGGCGCGAAATTAGCTATCTCGCCGTGGCTCCACTTCTCTTCACCACCACCATCCCCATCGGCCGTTTGGCGCGGTTCGAGTGCGGGTCAAAGTTTATTGGCAACGGGCGCTATTAGGACTGAGGCTGATCCTTGGGCTCGCTTGGCGCGTCCGTGTGGACCGTTCCTTCTTTGAGCCCCTTTTCGAACTCGCCCTTAGCCTGGCCAAGCGACCGCGCCATCTTAGGGAGCCTTGATGCCCCAAAGACTACGACGATGACGAGAACCAGGATGAGCGCGTCTTGACCTAGGATATCGGCTAGCAACTTGACCATCCTTCTTGTTGGAGTAGAAATATCTTCCCATGCTCCGCTCCAAGTTTAGCGGCGGCGCCGTGAAAGCTTCAATCGAATCGATAAACGGGTGAAGGTGACGCTGGAACGAAAACCCAAAGCCGTTCAAGTGGGCCAACGCCGTCGATCAAGTCTTGGCCCCAATCTAGAAGCATTTCGACCCGCATAACAAGCGGCCTTCTGAACAGGGACATTAGTATTCGGTTCTGGTCAAGATCTGGGATTGAATCCTTTTTAGATCTCGATATCCGATCGTGCGCACGCCATTGTCTCGAAGGATTTCGCTAGCGCGTGCCGAGGTCAAGAGCGCGTGAGCTTGGGAATAGCGTGTCCACTCCTCGCCCATCAACGCCTTTAATTCGGTGGAGGCGATCGCGGGTCGAAATGAGATTTCTGAAACTCCGACTTCGAGATTTGACACCGCCTCTTCGAAGTTTTGTTCCGTGCAGCCGAGCGGGTCCGGCCCACCATCAAAGCAAAAGATCTGATGGGTGGGGGCGATCAATCCCTCGTCAGCGGCAATTTGTGCCGCAGGGAAGACGCTGTGGCTGGGGTCATCGCTAACCGGTAGCCTTAGCGGAAGAGCGAACTCGACGGCGACGTCGAGGAGCACGTCGAAGAACTCTGGTCGTAGGGTCAACGCTTGAGATTCTGATGCGAGATGACTTGGATCGAATCCATAAAATATCGCTCTTTCGATTTGAGCGCGGCATTCTCGCTTGACCTCAGAAGTGTCGCCGTGCTCCCAGAATTCCTCAAGCGACTCGGGCAGCTCGCCGGCTCCGTCGACGAGTGTCGGCGACTGGGTCAGCGGAGCCATACGAAAGATCTTGTGCTCTGAGGTGAATGCTAGGGAGACGCCAATGTCTTCGCCGCGGTAGAGGGCCATGGCCTCGCGAGACCACGGAGCATTGAGGATCAGTCGGGCCGTATCGGCGACGCCGGATCGCAGAGCCTCGAAAATGCCCACGTTGAAGCAGTGTGCGAAGCCGAGGCTGTCGCAGGAGATGATGCAGATCTTGGCGTCTTGGCGGTGACCAAGCCTTTTGAGGAGTTCGCCAGTTTCCAATCACGCCTTCCTTCGAAATCGAGCCAAGTTTGCCTAACGTAACGCTAGTCGCCATGGCCGCGCTTGCAAATTGGGGCCTTGGTCGGAAGGTCACCGATGGTTCTGGTGTCGGGGCGCCGCGTTATTGGCGCGCTCGTTTGCGCGCGATCCGCCGTTTGGGGCGAGAAGAAGTTGGCGGGCGATAGCTATCTGCTTGAGGCCGATCCGTCGAGTGCGATCGTCCAGCTTCCAGCTTCCATAACTTGAAGTTTCGTGCTCTTGGTCCAAAAGTGCTATCTGGTCTTTCATGGCCCCAATTATGCATCAAGGCTGTGACAGACAATCGAACAGACGTTCGTACTTGAAGTGTTCGCCTTGCCAGTGAGCCTGTTTGAGTGCTCGACTAGCCTTCAGACCCGGTGGCTTGCGCTCCCGGTGGGGGTGTCTGGATCAACGTTTTGTCCGTATCGTCTTGTACAGCGGGGGCCTGGCCGTTGTTTTTGGACGCGAGTGGCGCGGCGGCAGTATAGGTAATCCGCGGTATGAACTTTCCGGCTTCCGGAGCGTGAACCGGTCCGCCGTTGGCTTCGTCTACGAGTCGCGCCACCTCACTTCCAATCACAGTCTCCTTTTCCAGGAGAGCCTTGGCGAGAAGTTCGAGACCATGACGGTGTTTGCTAAGCAGCGCCATGGCGCGCTCCTCTTGCTCTCGCAAGATTTTTTCTACCTCTTCGTCGATGACTCGCGAAGTCTGCTCGGAGTAGTCCCTAGTGTGCATAAGGTCTTCGCCGAGAAATACCATCTCCTGGCTTCCCCAGGCCATCGGCCCGATTTGGTCGCTCATTCCCCATTCGCGAACCATTTTGCGCGCCAGTTCCGTATTGCGGACAAGGTCATTGTTGGCACCGGTTGAGAGGTCGCCATAGATGATCAGTTCCGCTACCCGCCCCCCCATCCTCACTGCAAGGGAGTCCTCGATGTACTCTTTTGAGTTGATGTGCTTTTCCTCAAGGGGAAGTTGCTGGGTTACCCCAAGGGCCATTCCGGTTGGCAGGATAGTGACCTTGTGGACAGGATCCGCATGTGGAAGGAGGTAGGCGAGGACCGCATGTCCACCCTCATGAAAGGCGACTCGCTCTTTTTCAGAGTCGGAAAGAACCACCGAGTCACGGCGTTGCCCCATAAGGACCCGGTCTCGGGCAGCCTCGAAGTCCTCCATTTGAATCTCGTTTGACCCTCGCCGAACCGCGTGAAGTGCGGCCTCGTTGACCAGATTCGCCAAATCCGCTCCGCTCATGCCTGGAGTTCCTCGAGCCACGACTTCGAGATTTACGTCATCGTTCATTCGCTTTCCCTTGCAATGAACTTTCAAGATCGGGAGTCGCTCATCAAGGTCCGGCAATGGAACAACAATCTGCCTATCGAAGCGCCCCGGTCGGAGCAGGGCCGAATCGAGAATATCGGGCCGGTTCGTCGCAGCCATCATGACGATTCCCTCGGTCGTCTCGAAGCCGTCCATCTCAGACAACATCTGATTGAGCGTTTGCTCGCGTTCGTCGTGCCCTCCGCCTAGTCCAGCACCACGCTTTCTTCCGATCGAGTCGATTTCGTCCACAAAGATGATGGCCGGAGACTGCTTTCGGGCGGTCTGAAAGAGGTCCCTAACCCTTGACGCTCCGACGCCCACGAACATTTCCATGAAATCGGACCCGGTTACCGAAAGAAAAGGAACCCCGGCTTCGCCAGCCACGGCCCTTGCTAGAAGGGTCTTGCCGGTTCCCGGAGGACCTACTAGCAGTATTCCCTTCGGTATCCGTGCACCCACGTCCTTGAAGCGAGCCGGATTCTTCAAGAAGTCGACGACTTCGGCGATCTCCTGTTTGACGCCCGAATATCCCGCTACGTCCTCGAAGGTAGTTTTCGGCCGTTCAGCGGTGTAGACCTTGGCCCGAGAGCGTCCGATCGACATGATCCCGCTCATTTGACCCTGTGCCCGCCGATTAATGAAGACGAAGAAGGCAAGCAGCAATACCAAGGGGCCAAGCCAGGTGATCAGCGTCGCGAAGAGGCCTGTTTGTGACGATTGGAATTCAACCGAAACGCCATCAGCCCGAAGCGAGGAAATATCGTTGGGAATGGATGGAGAGGGTCCGTTGACGTAAAACGTGGTGCCGTCTTTAAATTGGCCGGTGATTTTGCCGGTGGTGTTGTCGATTACCGTCGCCTGAATTTGCTTGCTCGAAGCGTCCTGAAGAAATGTGGAGTACGAGAGCTGCGTCGTTGGCGTCGCCTTGAAGAAATTTAGAGAAAGGAACACGATGAAAAGTACTGCGACGGTAACGCCGACTACCCAGCGCCAAGTCTGTTCCTGCCCGTTCGGACCCCGCTTCAACGGGTTTTGCCCCTGTGGGCGCATCTCTGGCATTTGTCTGCTCATACCTTTAATCTAGGCGCGGTCTCGCAATAAGTAGCTAGACCTGCTTCCAAATGGTGTATTTGTCTGCGGAGAATCGAGCCAGCGCGTTAATTCCCTAGGCTCGAAAGTTCTAATGAGGACGCCGGCCCAGATCACCTTTGATCCCTACAGTGGCCCCGGCCAGATAAAGGCAGGTTCGATGGAGCCGGACAAAGAGCTCGATAAGGGATATGCCCCAGAGTTTTCGACGATTTGGGGAGCTATCCTCGCCATTGTCGTCGCGTATATAGCGTCAACCGCACTTCTGTTGCTTTGGATCGCGGTCAGCGGCGAGGTGGTTCACAGCGGCTCGTTGACCATCGGAGATCTGATTTCGAGTTCGATGGGTACTTGGATAGGGTTTTTCGGTGCCGCAGTCATTGCCTCGCGTACCCGTGGTACGCATTCGATGCGCGCAGATTACGGCATTTCGATCCGGCCAATGGTAGACGTGCCACTCGGAATTGTCAGCGGCTTGGCGCTGCAGTTTCTCGTGCTGCCGGCGATTTACCTTCCGCTCGAGCCCCTCATCCCGCACTTGCAGTCAAAGCTCTCGGGGCCGGCGAACTACATTACCAGCGCCGGACACGGCGCGGGCATATTGGCGGTGGGATTGGTAATCGTGGTGGGCGCACCGATTGTCGAAGAGATCTTCTTCCGGGGCCTGTTATTGCAGAGCATCTCTGTGAAGTTGGCTCGTTTCGGCAAGCGGCGTGGTGCGATCTTCTCGGTGCTTCTCAGCTCAGTGGCATTTGGGATTGCGCACGTAGAGCCCCTCCAACTGCTGGGCCTGACGGCGGTGGGCATAGTTCTGGCAACGTTGCGAATCAAGTTCAATCGCCTTGGACCAGGAATGATAACCCACGCGACGTTCAATTTCATAACCTTTGCGGCGCTGTACCACAAATAACATCACGCACCGCCCGGTTCGCTATTAGCGAGGATTTCGCCCTCGGGCGACGCGAGATCGGGGCGCCAAGCGACCAGGGGCGAAGCAAGCTAATTACAGTCGTGTAGTTACTTCAGCATTTTGGCGGATCATCCGAGATAATAAACAGGTGAATGCAGATCGAGTCACGGCATCACCGCCGCCAAGTAAGTGACGAAGAATGGACAATCCTGTGAACTGCCCGAACTGTAACTTAGGAACTACGGTCGAGATATCACTCAATATCGGTTCCCACCAAGTCTCTTTGAGATCCTGCTCGCACTGCGAATCGCGCTGGTGGAAGGCCGACGGCGATTCGGTTGAAGTCGCAGACGTCCTCTCGCTCGCATCCGCCATGCGGCGCTAGGTCCCGCGCTCGCCTTCTCCGACGGGCCATCCAAGGCGGCGGCCACAAGTAGTGCATCGTATCCATCGCTCTCTGAGCTGTTCGCCGGCTTCTTTTTTACCCCCCTGATCCGGCGTCAGCGATCGTCCGTTAGCGCGAATCAAGTCCTTAGAGGATTGTTCGTACCCAGCGTGAGCTTAGGTGACACCCTGGAAATGCTCGGGATCGGGTAGAACTGTATCCAGAGTTATGCGCGTGGATCTTGAGCTAGAGTCGTCGCCGGACGACAACGAGAAGGATGTTCCCGAGGTTGACTCTCGTTGGCACCGCGCCTGGGCGACCGATCGGATCATTGCCTATGCGGTGGTGGTAGCCACGGCAGTCTTTCTTCTCTGGCAGTTCCACCCAAGCTTGATTTTTTCTAACACCACTACCGCAGGTGGCGACACCGGGGCACACTTTTCGGTTGCCTATTTTTACATCCACAATATTCTCAACCACTTCCGCC